>JANQNV010000199.1 GCA_028279425.1 Longimicrobiales bacterium
CGGTGAAGGGGAACGCCCCGGGCCCGACCGACAGGTGTGCCGACCACCCCGCATCGCCCCCCGAACCACCCCACGACACGCACCATCCCTCGCCGCCCACGACCGCGTGGGCCCGGCCTCGAGTGCCTCGCGCGATCTCGACCGCCTGGTCGTCGCCCGACACCTCGCCGCTGGCCTCGATTTCGAGAACGCCGAGCGAGCGGCGAAGCACCACGCCCCCCGGGATCCGGGCCTCCGCGGCCCCCGAGGACGCCGTGGTAAACTCCATGGCGGCGCGGGTTCCCGCCTCGTCGAGCCGAGCTCCCAGCTGATGGCACAGACGCCGCAAGAGGCGGGCACCCAGGGCCGGCCCGACGCTCGCCAACGCCTCGATGCGAAGGGTGATCCGGGTCGAGCGCCGCTCGACGGCCAACCTCTCCAGCAGAACGTCCTCGGCTTCGGTCAGGGCCTCCTCGCCCACCTCCGCGAGGCGAGCTGTGCGCAGCAATCCCGCGACCGCGCCCGGCCGGATGGCCTCCAGGAGGGGGATCGCCTCGAGCCGAAGACGGTTTCGCGGGTTGGAGGGCTCGAGGTTCGTGTGGTCCCACCGCGCCTCGATGCCCCGCGCCCGTGCCCATCTTCGCAGTTCGGCCCGCCGCACCGACAACAGCGGCTTCAGGCGCCCCCCTCGCCGGGCGACCATTCCGCTCAGGCCCCGCGGCCCCGTTCCCCGCACCGCGTTGTGGAGAAGCGTCTCGGCCCGGTCGTCGGCGTGGTGGGCCGTGGCGACCCCGACGGCGTCGACCTGCTCGGCCACGGCCTCCAGAAAGGTCCACCGAGCGTGTCGAGCCTCGGTCTCGCCGCGAAGCCGGCCGTCGGCGCGACCGAGGTGGAGGGTCAGGCCCCACGCCCGGCACAGCCCGCGAACCCAGAGCGCATCCGAGGCGCTCTCGGCCCGCATGCCGTGGTCGAAGTGCGCCACCACCAGCGCGGCGGGATCGTGCGCCCCGTCGAAGCGAAGGAGGTGCAGCATCGTCACCGAGTCCCACCCACCCGAGCAGGCGACGACCAGCGGCTGGTCGGGGGCGACGCCCATGCGGCGAAGCTCTTCGCCGAGCCGGGAGCCGGCCGTCTCGTCGGACCAGCGCCCTCCACTCACGACGCGGCCCCGAGCGACCCGGGGGGCAGTGGACGCCCCGTTTCTTCGTGCAGCACACGCGCCAGGACGTCGGGGCGGTCGGTCTGGATCGCGTCGACGCCGGCGCGCAACCACGCACGCATCTCGTCGGCCTCGTCCACCACCCAGATGTGGACGGGAATGTTGCGCCGGTGCGCCTCGCGGATGAAGCGGTCATCGGCCACCGGGCGGCCGCGCCAGGCGGGGGGCAGCTGGAAGACGTCGCACGCCGGCGTGTAGAGCGCCCCGAGCCAGGGGATCCGGTGCAGCAGGAGGAACGGAGCCACCTGCGAACGCGAGGCGCCCCACGCCCCGCGGTATCCGCGCGCCCCCCGGCGATTGCGTTCGAACTCGGCCGCGACGAGCACCCGATGCTCCGCTCCATGACGACGGATCACCTCCACGAGAGGTTGCGCCGCCGGAGCGCACTTCGCCTCGATGTTGAGGCGTACGTGCGGAAACGCCGCCAGAACCTCGTCGAGGGTCGGTACGCGCACACCGATCCCACGAAACGACGGGCGTCCGTCGAGGTCGACGAAGCGGGCTCCGGCGTCGAGGGCCTGCAGCTCGCGGCAGGTGAGACTCGCCACGGGTCCCGCGCCGTCGGTCGTCCGCTCCACGGTTTCGTCGTGGATCACCATCACGACGCCGTCGGATGACAACCGTACGTCGAGTTCCAGCATGTCGACGGCCCAGGTGTCGATGGCGCGACGAAAGGCCTCGAGCGTGTTTTCGGGGGCGAGTCGGGCGCCGCCCCGATGCGCCACGAAGATGGGTGCGCCCGCCAGGTACGGGTGGCCGGGGCGGCAGCGCGGGCGCATCCGCGTCAGCAGCGCAGCGGCGACATCAGCGCCCCTGAGCCGTCTCCAGTCGCTCGATCTCCGCAGCCTCGAGACCGTGGTAGAGGTACAGCACCAGATCGACCAGCCGATCCGTCGTGTCGAACTCGGAGCGGAGCTGGTCCGGATCTTCGTCGTCGCCGGGGCGCGAGAGTGTCTCCTCGAGCTCCACGAGCCGTCCCGCGAGGAAGCCGAGAAGATCTTCGACCACCTGGGGACGCGGCTCCGCCGGGGCGAGCGCATCCGGATTCACCTCGGTGAGCAGGAGACCCCGCACGAACGCCAGCAACCCCGGGAAGGTGAGCTCCGAAAGGGGCGCGCCGTCGGTGGCCTCCTCTTCGGTGAGGTGTTCCCACTCGAGCTCGTTCCAGTACAGGTCCCGGCCCTCGCTGAAGAGGTGCTGCCGCGCCTCGTCCGAAAGGGGCGTGGCACCGGCTGTGGGCTCGGCCAGGGGGTGCTCCAGCGCCCGCGTCAGGCGCTCGCGGCGACCCCGAATGAGGGTGGCGACGCGATCTCGCATGTGTACCTCGAGGAATACGGGGAGGGGACAGCGGGAGAAGATGGGGCCCGCGTGCGCCGGGGGAAACCCCTGTCACGCGCACGGAGGGCGCCACATGTTTCGGTAGTCGCAGGATTCCCCGATTCGAGGATCCCCGTGTCGGCGCCACCCCCCGAACCGCCCCGGTTTCGAATCCGAAGGCCGGAGCGCCGAACCACCCTCGTGGATCGCGTGCGCTCGGCCGTCGCGGAGCGCCTCGCCCCGTCGTCGCCGATCGCGCGGTATGCCCGCATGGCCCTGCTCGCGCTGCTCGCCTGGTTCACCACACGGCATATCGCCGACCCGTCGTATCAGGGCATCTACGGCCCCCTCAACCTGGCCCTCCACGAGGCGGGGCATCTGGTGTTCGTGTGGTTCGGCAGCAGCTGGCTCATGGCCGCCGGCGGCACGCTGTTTCACCTGATCTGCGTCGCGGCCGTCGGGGTGGCCTTCTGGCGCCAACGCGACCCCTTCGCGGTGACCGTCGCCCTGTGGTGGACGGGCACCGTTCTCGTGGGTGCCGGCGTGTACGCTGCCGACGCACGTCGACAGGTCCTCCCGCTCGTGACGATCGGAGACGGTCCGGTGGGTCACGACTGGTTCATGATCCTCGAGCCGCTGGGACTGCTCGCGTGGGACCAGTGGATCGGAGGAGGTCTGCGCTGGGGCGGGGTCGCCCTGATGATCGGGGCGATCGCGTTGGGCGCGTGGACCATCGCCGAACGACCTCGCCCTGGGGCTTGAAGGTGTGGAACGACGAAGGCGGCCCCGACACCGGTCGGAACCGCCTCTTCTTCGCACGTGATGCCGGAGGAGGGACTCGAACCCCCGACACGCGGATTATGATTCCGCTGCTCTAACCGACTGAGCTACTCCGGCGACAGACGGGTAAGCTCACCGGGGGTCTCAGCGGTGTCAAGCCCGTCCCCGGCGGGCGAAACCGGGTTGCGTCGGGCGCGCGACTTGGCGACGCTCGAAGGGTCTCCACCCCCCGTTCGAACGTTGGAATCCGGAGTCGATACCGTGGATCCCCTCGCAGTTCTCATCCCCGTCGCCGTGGTCGGCGTGGCCGCCGTCCTCTCGAGCTTCCGACTTCTCTACGAATACCAGAGAGGGGTCGTGTTTCGCCTTGGAAAGCTGGTGCGAGCCCGTGGGCCGGGGCTGATCTGGCTCCTCCCCTTCGGCGTCGAACGCATGCGCAAGATGGACCTGCGTATCGTCGCCCTCGACATCCCGCCACAGGACACGATCACCAAGGACAACGTGTCGGTCACCGTCAACGCCGTGGTGTACTTTCGCGTGGCGGATCCCTCGAAGGCGGTCGTCGAGATCGAGGACTACTACTTCGCCACGAGTCAGCTGGCCCAGACGACGTTGAGGTCGGTCATCGGCCAGAGCGAGCTGGACGAACTGCTCGCCGATCGCGACCGCATCAACGACGTGGTCCGCACGATCATCGATCAGGGCACCGACAGCTGGGGCGTCGAGGTGACGGGCGTCGAGATCAAGGACATCGGGCTCCCGCAGGAGATGAAGCGGGCCATGGCTCGCCAGGCCGAGGCGGAGCGGGAACGCCGCGCCAAGGTCATCAGCGCCGACGGTGAGTACCAGGCGTCGGCCAAGCTCGCCCTCGCCGCCGACGTCATGCAGGAGCATCCGGCCGCCTTGCAGCTGCGCTTCCTGCAGACGGTCGTGGAGATCGCGGCCGAGAACAACTCGACGACGCTCTTCCCGATTCCCATCGACATGTTCAAGCCCTTCATGGAAAGGGCGACGGGGCTGCCCGGGGGAGGCGTGTCGGCGGCCGCACCCTCCGACGCCCCCCTGGCGTTGCCCGACGGGGCCTCGAGGGAGCAGTTGGCGGAGGCGGCGAAGAGGTACCTCGGGATCGGCAAGGAGACGGAAGAAGCCGTCCCGGCCGAACCGAAGCGCGGCCCCGACGACGCCTAGAAGGCTGTTGAAGAAGTAGGGCGGGCATGACGACGGGGTCTTCCGGCTCCAGGCAAGGCGGAGTCCCGCCGACGTAGCCGTAGCTACTTCAAGGGAGTTCCAACGAAGCATGGGGCCGGAACCCCCCGTCGCCCTTTGGGTTGGGGCGGCATGGGCCCATCCTCTTCGTTGAGAGGTCTCGCCGTAGCAAGGAGGGTGAGTGGGTCATGGAGCGGGTCTCGCGCAGGGGTCTCGCTGCGGCCAGGGTAGGAGAGACGACGAGTCGCAGCAGAGCTACGGCGAGGAGGAGAGACGACGCCTGGACCAGCGACCCCCCTGCGCCCGAAGGGTCGGGGCGGCACGGGGCCGGCTCCGTCGTTGGATCGTCTCGGCGTAGCTGCGGCTATGCCTTCGACGAACCGCCTCGGCCCCGGCCCCGTGGCGCTCCCGACGAGACCCGCTCCATGACCCACTCGCCCTCCCGGGCTATGCCTTCACCCTCTCGCCTTGATGCTGGGCCCATGGCGCTCCCGATCATGCCCGCCCTACTCCTTCAACAGCCTTCTAGAAGGGTCGTCGGAGCCGCGGTCGCCAGGGCCTACTCACGCTCAGGCCCTGGATCGCTGAAATGAATCGGCCGACTCCCGACCGGGGGTCGGCCGATTCTCAGTCGGGGCCCCCCGACGACAGCGTGTCGTCGGGTTCGGGGTGTCGGTAGAGGATCTCGCCCGGCGCCACCATCCCGTATTCCTCACGGGCCACGCGCTCGAGCAGCTCGGGGTCGTGTTCGAGAGCTTCGATACGCGCGTCGAGCCCCTCGTTGACGTCGCGCAGCGAGTCGAGCCTCACCTCCAGGACCTCGCGATCCTGGGCGGCCGCCCTCACCTCGAAGATGGAGTAGCGCCCCCCGAAGAGGGCGTAGTATCCGGCCATCACCAGGACGGCCCAGAACAGGGGCCGACTCAGTCGTTCCATAGTCCTCGTCCGGGATAGTGTGCGCGGTCGCCGAGGGTCTCTTCGATGCGAAGCAACTGATTGTACTTCGCCACCCGGTCGGTACGCGAGGCGCTGCCCGTCTTGATCTGCCCTGCACCGGTCGCGACCGCAAGGTCGGCGATGAGGGTGTCCTCGGTCTCACCCGACCGGTGGCTGATCACCGAGCGGTATCCGGCTTCGTCGGCCATGCGGATCGCGTCGAGGGTCTCGGTCAGGGTGCCGATCTGGTTGACCTTGATCAGAATCGCGTTGCCGACCCCGTCGCGAATTCCCTGCTCCAGCCGGGCCGTATTGGTGACGAACAAATCGTCTCCGACCAGCTGGACGTTGGATCCGATGGCCTCGGTGAGCGCCTTCCATCCCCTCCAGTCGTTTTCCTCCAGGCCGTCTTCGATCGATCGGATCGGGTAGCGGCTCGACCACTCCGACCAGAACTCCACCATCCCGGCCGCGTCTCTGCGCTCGCCGGAGCCGAAGTGGTACTCCCCGTCGCGGAAGAACTCGGTGGCGGCGGCGTCGATGGCGAGCTCGACGTCTTCTCCCGGCCGGTAGCCGGCGCGCTCGATCGCCTGCAGGACGACCTCGACGGCGGCTTCATTGCTGTCGAGGTCGGGCGCGAAGCCCCCCTCGTCGCCCACCGCCGTGCTCCGGCCCTGTTCGCTCAGCACCGCCTTGAGCGCGTGGAACACCTCCACGCCGCAGCGGAGCGCCTCACGGAACTCCGAGAAGTTCACCGGCATGACCATGAACTCCTGGATGTCGACGTTGTTGGAGGCGTGGGCGCCGCCGTTCAAGATGTTCATCATCGGCACCGGCAGCGTCGCGCTGGCACCGGCCGGGGCGAGGTAGCGCCAGAGGGGCATCTGGTTCTCGCTGGCGGCTGCCCGCGCGGCGGCCATCGAGACGGCCAGGATCGCATTGGCTCCCAGCTCTCGCTTGTTGGGTGTGCCGTCGAGTTCGATCATCGTGCGGTCGATGTCGAGCTGCTCGCGGGCCTCGAAGCCGCGCAGCGCCTCCTTGATCCGCGTGTTGACGTTGTCGACGGCCTGAAGGACACCCTTGCCCAGATAGCGGCCCCGGTCCCCGTCTCTCAACTCAACGGCCTCATGGGCGCCGGTCGACGCACCGCTGGGGACGCAGGCACGGCCCCGGGAGCCCGTCTCGAGCAGGACCTCCGCCTCGACCGTCGGGTTGCCCCGGGAATCCAGGATCTCTCGCCCACGCACGTCTACGATCGCCGACACACCTTCCTCCGTTTCGATTCAGCGTTCACCTACGCCCCCGCCGGACCATCCGGCAAGGCGTCCCTCAACTGCCGCACCGCTTCGCGCGCCTCGGTCATCAGTTCGTCCCGATCGGCGACGGTGCGGCCCTCCACCTCGATCGGGCGCCCGATCCGTACGCGCATGCGTCCTGGACGAACCAGAAACGACCCCTTCGGCATCAGCCTGCGACTTCCCGAGATACCGACCGGGATGATGGGCACGCCCAGATCGAGAGCCAGCATGAACGCCCCCTTCTTGAACGGCAACAGCCTCCCGTCACTCGATCGTGTGCCCTCCGGAAACATAACGACGATCGCCTGTTCCCGGCGGATCGTTTCACCGGCGAGTCGAAGCGATTCGATGGCCGCTTTGCGGTTGCTCCGATCGATGGGAATGTGGCCACATGCGATCCAGGCGGGCCCGAAGAACGGTACCCGTTCGAGCTCCTTCTTGCCTACGAATCGGTAGTCGACCGGCAGCAGCCCGGCGAGGGCGAAGACGTCGTACCACGACTCGTGGTTGGACACCATCACCGCGGGGCGTCTGGGCTCGAGGTTCTCCAGCCCCTCGAACTCGACCTGAACCCCCCCGCCCCAGAGGAGAGACACACACCAGTTCCGTGGGGCGGTATAGCAGATGCGCGCCGCGTTTCGGAGCCCGAGCCGCGTCGCGCCCACGATGACCACGGCGTGATACACCGTCGAGACGGCGGCGACGCAGTAGAGCCGCACGGTGTTCAGGAGGCGGATCATCGGCTCACCTCCCCCCTGCCCCGAAGTGGTCCCACGAGCCGCCCACCTCCAGCGTCCCCCCCTCGGCATCCAATACCCGCACCCCCTCGCCCTCCACGACGCGACCGATCCGGGTGGCGGCGAGGTCTTCGTTCGCGCAGCCCTCGACCGCGGCCCGCTCGGCGGGAGGGGGCGTGAAGAGAAGCTCGTAGTCCTCCCCACCGCGGAGCGCCCACTCGAGCGCGGATGCGGCCCCGACGGCCCCGACCGCGGCGGGCTCCAGCGGAACTCGATCGGCGTGGATCTCGACCGCGACCTGCGAGGCGGCCGCGATGTGTTCGGCGTCGCCCATGAGTCCGTCGCTGACGTCGATCATGGCCCCGACCCGAGCGGCCGCCACGAGCCGCGTAGACACCTCCGTACGAGGCCGCGGAGCAACGAAGCGACGGCGGAGGGCGTCGGGGACGGGCCGGGCCTTCTCCAGGAGGTGGACAGCGGTCGCGGCGCCACCGAGGGCCCCGGTGACGAACACCTCGTGACCCGGACGCGCCCCGCTCCTGCGCACGGGGTCGGCGGCGCGCCCGAGCACCACCACGTCGACCACCAACGGCCCCGGCGACCGGCTCACGTCGCCACCCATGACGATGGCCCCTTCCGCTTCGGCGGCCGCCCGGGCGCCCTGCCCCACCGCCTCGAGCGCACCGAGCTCCATGTGGTCGGCCGAGCCGGCCAGCGAGACGAGCACCCCGACGGGTCGTGCGCCCATGGCCGCGAGGTCACTCAGCGCCGATCGGACGGCGCGCGACCCCGCCTCTTCAGGGCTCATCCAGTCGAGACGAAAGTGCACCGACTCCACCGAAAGATCGCAACTGACGACCCACCCCTCACCGAACACCGCCGCATCGTCGCCGGGGCCGACGACGATGCTCGGCGGAAGCGCTCCCGTGTCGCGGGTGAGGGCACGGATCAAATCGAACTCCCGCCCCTTGGCGAGCGGTGTCGGCGTCATGAGGGAGTGGGGAGGTCGAGAGTCACCCAGCCGAAGGGCAGATCGGTCCGACCCGGGCCCTCCTCCGCGAACGCGAGGGGCAACGCGTCGGGCACGTCGGACGCGGCCAGGCCGGGGCCGTGGCCCACGAGCTGGGCGGCCCGGGCGCCCAACAGGAGCGCCGCGCCCGCCGCGTCCCACGCCTCCAGTCCCTGGGCCAACATCGCCCCGACCGAACCCGCCAGTACGTCGCCCATACCGGCCGCGGCCAGGTCCGACGAACTCAGTCCGCTGATGCCGATGGGGTATGCGGCATGGGCCACCAGAGTGGGCGCGCCCTTGAGCACGACCGTCGCCCCCGTCGATTGGGAGAGACGCCGGGCCACCCCTGGACGGTCGCGTTGGACCTCGCCGACCGAACCCCCGTTCAAGCCCGCCATTTCGCCGGGGTGCGGGGTGAGTACCCGAGGTCCTGCGCCCGCAAGGCCGCTCAGTCCTCCCGGCGCGCCGCGCGCAAGGAGAGCGAGCCCCCCCGCATCGACGACGACGGGCCGCGGGGATTCCAGCGTCCGGGCCAGGACCAGCCCGTTGGCCTCCGTAGGGGCCAGGCCCGGTCCGATCACGATCGCGCTCGACAGCGCAACCGCCTCCGCGAGGTCGTCTGGATCGCCGAGGTCGACGAAGGGTGCGTCGGGCAGCGACGTCTGGAGGACCTCCCGGTTCGCCTCGTCCGAGGCCACACAAACGAAGCCGGCGCCGCTGCGCAGAGCCGCCCGGGCCGCGAGGATCGCCGCCCCCGCCATCCCCTGCGATCCACCGGCAACGAGAACCGACCCGACGGCATTCTTGTGCGTCGCCGCCTCGCGTCGTGGCCTCACCCGGTCGAACCAGGCGGGGGTCAGGAGCGTGCCGGCGAACGCGCCGCCGGGGAGCGGTGGAAAGCCGATCTCGGCGACCACCAGGCGCCCCACGTGGCCGCGCCCGGGCTCGAGGAAGCAGCCCAGCTTCGGCCAGCCGAACGCGATGGTGCAGTCGGCCCGGATCGCCGCACCCGGGACGGCGCCGGTGTCGGCCGCGACCCCCGAAGGGACGTCGAGTGCGACCACGGCGCGGTCGGCTGCGTGGACGGCCTCGATCAGCCGGGACGCCCGCGGGCGCGGGGCCGACGACAGCCCCGTGCCCAGGAGTCCGTCGACCACGACCGACGCATCTCGGAGGCGACCCGCGAGGGCGTCGGTCTCCCCTTCGTGCAGGACCGTGGGCGAGAGATCCCATCCGTGCGCGAGCGACTCGTCGGCACGTCGACCTTCCACGACGAAGAGGTCGACCTCACGGCCCCGCGCCGCGAGCGTGCGGGCCACAACGATTCCGTCGCCGCCGTTGTTGCCCCCGCCCGCCAACACCGCGACGCGCCCGCGACCGTGCAGATGCCCGACGAGATCGGCGGCCGCGCGCCCCGCGCTCTCCATGAGGGCAGCCTGAGGCACCTGCTGTTCCTGGATCGCCCTCCGGTCGAACGCGCTGGCCTCGTGGCCCGTGGGCACGTCGATCGGCCCGAGGGCGTACAGACCGCGCTCGGAGCCGTCGGCGCTCACCGCGCGCACCATTCTGTCGGAGAGTCCCGAAGGACCCGGGATGAGGTCGGAGGGGCGTCGACCGACGCCCGAGAGGGAAGCGTTACTTGTAGCTCTGGCCGATGCTTCGGCCGAGGGTGATCTCGCCGTTGTCGATCCGGATGTTGAATCCGCAGTCCGGGCTGTTGCAGACCCAGGCCTTGTACCGGATCGGGGCCCCATCGCGCCCGTAGTCTGAGAGCGGGAGCAGCAGCCCGTCCTCGCACTTCAGGCAACGCGGAAAACCCTGGTCTTCCATATTCGACCCCTTCATTCGGCGGTGGGTACCGGTGGATATGTGGACGTCCCGGCAGAGGCCCGGGACCGGGCGTCAGCGGAAGTTCCCCCATGGGTAGCTCCGCTCGAACGCCTCTTCGAAATCGAACACGTCGCAGAAGTCTTCCAGTCGATCCTCAGGCTGCTTCACGAGAACGCCGCACTCCACGAGGGCGAACACGATCCGCCCGATGTCCTCGGTGGCGTGGATCCCCCAATGCTCCAGAACCGTACGGGCCAACGGCCCGAACCGCTCGAGAGCCAGGTCGCGAACTCCCAGCGACAGTTCTCCGCCGGTGATGTGGCGCGGCGGCTGGAGGCTGCTGACCACGCCCTGGAGGGCGGAGAGCACGAACAGATAGCCCTGCGCGTGGAAGCGCGGGTCCTGTTCCTGCAGCCTGCCGAGAATCTCGTCGGCGAATTGGAGTTCCGTCATGGGGCCCAAACTTACGCCCTTTACGTCCGGACGCCACCCCGCGCGATCACCCCGCCATCGCGACGGCCGCGTGCAGCGGGAAGGCGGCCGCGAGTTCCGAGACCTCGGCGCGCGTGCGCTCGATCAGGCGCTCGTCGGTCGGGGCCGAGAGGACCCGCGCCACCCATTCTCCGATTCGATGCATCTCGGCCTCGCCCATTCCACGGGTGGTCAGAGCCGGCGTACCGATCCGCAAACCCGAGGTGACGAAGGGGGAGCGCGTCTCGCCGGGAACGGTGTTCTTGTTCATCGTGATTCCGGCGGCTTCGAGCGCCTTCTCGGCCTCCTTGCCCGTCAATTCGGGATGGCTGGGGCGCAGGTCGACGAGAAGCAGATGGTTGTCGGTGCCGCCGCTGACCAGGTGAAAGTCCCGAGCGAGAAGTGCGTCCCCGAGGGCGCGCGCATTGGCGACGACCTGCCGCGCGTAGTCGGTGAAGGTCGGCTGCAGCGCCTCCCGGAACGACACCGCCTTCGACGCGATCACATGCATGAGCGGCCCGCCTTGAAGACCCGGGAAAACGGCCTTGTCGATCGCCTTGGCGTGATCTTCGCGCGCGAGGATCAATCCTCCACGGGGACCCCGCAGCGTCTTGTGGGTGGTGGTGGTCACGACATCCGCATGCGGAACGGGCGAGGGATGGACCCCGGCCGCCACGAGCCCCGCGATGTGGGCCATGTCGACGAGCAGCACCGCCCCCACCTCCCGCGCGATCTCGGCGAAGGCCTCGAAGTCGATGGTGCGCGGGTAGGCGCTGGCTCCCGCGATGATCATGCGCGGCTGAACCTCGCGCGCCCCCTGCCGAATCGCCTCGTAGTCGAGTCGACCGGTCTCGGCGTGGACACCGTAGCTGGACACCTCGAAGTAACGCCCGGAGATGTTGACCGGAGAGCCGTGGGTCAGGTGCCCCCCATGACTGAGGTCCATTCCGAGAATCGCGTCGCCCGGCTCGAGGAAGGCGAGAAAGACGGCCATGTTGGCCTGGGCCCCCGAATGCGGCTGTACGTTGGCGTGGTCGGCTCCGAAGAGGGTGCAGGCCCTCTGCCGAGCGAGCTCCTCGACGACGTCGACGTGCTCACAGCCTCCGTAGTAGCGGCGTCCGGGAAGCCCCTCGGCGTACTTGTTGGTCAGCACGGTTCCCATCGCTTCGAGCACGGCCGGCGACGCGAAGTTCTCCGAGGCGATGAGCTCGAGGCCGTCGAGCTGCCGACGCTCCTCGGCGCGGACCGCAGCGTAGACCTCCGGGTCGACGCCTTCCAGATGAGAAAGCGGTATCTGCATGGTCAAACGAAGCTGCGCTGAAGGTGGCGGGCGCGGGCGATCCGCTCCTCGGCGAGGCGGTCGGCGGCGACGGCGGTCGGGATACTCTCGTCGTCTGCGGTCTGGAAGATCCGCCGGAGCGACCCGTAGATCTCGCCGGCCTTGAGCTTGCTGCGCTCGGCCGACCATTCGTGGAGCTCGCCGTACACGTTGATGAGCCCCCCGGCGTTGATCACGTAGTCGGGGGCGAACAAGACATTCCGCTCGTGCAGCGCTTTTCCGTGCTGCGGAAGGGCCAACTGATTGTTGGCGGCGCCCGCGATGATGCCGAAGCGCATGACCTGGAGCGTGTCGTCGTTGACCACGGCCCCGAGTGCGCAGGGGGCGAAGACGTCGGCCTCGACGGCATAGATGTCGTCGGGATCCACGGCCTCGGCTCCGCACTCCTCGACCACCGTGCGGACACGCTCTTCGTCGATATCGGTCACGGTGAGTCGAGCGCCCTCGTCGTGGAGATACCGGCAGAGCCAGCGACCGACGCTCCCGAGCCCCTGCACGGCAACGTGCTTGCCGCCGAGGTCGTCCGTCCCGTGTCGATGGGCGACGGCTGCACGAATGCCGACGAAGACACCGTAGGCGGTTACCGGCGACGGGTCACCCGACCGGCCGTAGATGCCCACCACGTGGTCGGTCTCTGCGAGTACGTAGTCCATGTCGGCAGGCGAAGTGCCCACGTCTTCGGCGGTGATGTACCGGCCCCCGAGCGACTCGACCGCCCGACCGTGGGCACGGAAGATCATCTCGCGGTCGGCGACTCGATTGTCGCCGAAGATCACCGACTTCCCGCCACCGAGATTCAGCCCGCTCACGGCGGCCTTGTAGGTCATCCCGCGCGAGAGACGGAAGGCGTCGATGATCGCGGCCTCATCCGAGTCGTACCGCCAGAAGCGCGTCCCCCCGAGTGCCGGCCCGAGGGTGGTGTCGTGGATCGCGATGATCCCCCGATACCCGAATTTGGGCTCGCTCCAGAACGCGATCTGCTCGTGTTCGTACTTGCCCATCATCTCGAAGATTTCCATCCGGAATTGCTCCTCGTGGTGGTCGAGCGTGCTCGGGAAGCGGCCTCAGCCCGCGGCTCCCGCACGTTGGATCTCTCGTGCGATCACGACCCGCATGATCTCACTCGTCCCCTCGTAGATTTCGGTGCCCTTCGCGTCGCGCATCAGCTTTTCGACGGGGTAGTCGCGCATGTAGCCGTAGCCCCCGAAGATCTGGACGGCCTCGTCGGAGGCGAACATCGCCGCCTCGCTGGCCACCAGCTTCGCACCCGCCACGCGGGCCACGAGCGCTTCGGCCCCGACCCCTTCATCGTCGGCGCCCTCTCGGACCCGCTGGAGTCGCGCTCCGACCTCCCGCACCGCTGCGCGCGCGGCCGAAACGCGAGCCGCCATCTCGGCGAGCTTGGCCTGGATGGCACCGAAGGCCGACAGGGGCCGACCGAACTGTTCGCGCTCACCGGCATACCGAACCGAGTGATCGAGGGAAGCGGCGCCGATGCCGATGGCCTGGGCCGCGATCCCGGCGCGGCCCAGCGTGAGCGCATCGAGAGCGACCGCCAGACCTCGACCTTCCTCGCCGAGCAGCGCATTCGCAGGGAGGCGCACTGCGCGGAGTTCGACATCGACCGTCTCGGAGGCGCGCAGCCCCATGGTGGTGCTGCGTCCGGTCACCGCATAGCCGTCGACGTCGGTCGGGACGAGGAAACAGCCCAGCCGGCCGGCCTCGCCCGTGCGCGCAAAGATGAGGGCGAGCCCGGCACGCCGGCCGTTCGTCACCCACTTCTTGTTGCCGTCGAGGACCCAGTGGTCGCCGTCGCGGGTCGCGCTGGTCACCACCGCTCCGGCGTCGCTACCCGCCCCCTCTTCGCTGAGCGCGAAGGCCCCGAGGATCTCGCCCGAGGCGAGTCGAGGGAGCCACGCCCCCCGCTGCTCTTCGGTCCCGTGCGTGAGAATCGCGCCGGCCACCGGTCCGTTCTGGATCGAAACCGCGAGTGCCGAGGCGGCGTCGGCGCGCGCGAGCTCCTCGATCACGACGAGAAACGAGCCGACGTCGAGATCGAGCCCACCGTATCGTTCGGGGATCAGCATGCCCATGAAGCCCAACTCCGACAGGCTGTCGAAGAGCGCGGCGGGGAGCGCCGCTTCGGCGTCCCAGTGCTCGACGTGGGGGGCGATCTCACCTTGGGAGAAGTCGCGGGCGAGGTCTCGGATTTCGATCTGTTCGTTGGTCAGCATCGTTCAGGTGCGCGAGGAGGGGAGGAGAGGCGACGGTGCGGGATCAACGCTCGTAGCTGTGGAAGCCGCGGCCCGTCTTACGGCCCAACCAGCCCGCGGCCACGTACTTCCGAAGAAGCGGACAGGGGCGGTAGCGGTCGTCACCGAGCTGCGAGTGGAGGACTTCCAGAATGTTCAGGCAGGTGTCGAGGCCGATGAGGTCGGCCAGTGCGAGCGGGCCGAGGGGATGGTTCATCCCAAGCTTCATCACCGTGTCGATCGCCTCGGCCGTTGCCACCCCCTCCATGAGGGCGAACACGGCTTCGTTGATCATCGGCATCAGGACCCGATTCGAAACGAAGCCGGGGAAGTCGTTGACCTCCACCGGCGTCTTTCCGAGCTCTCGCGACAGCTCCATCACGGCATTCGTCGTTTCGTCACTCGTCGCAAGTCCGCGAATCACCTCGACCAGCTTCATGACCGGAACCGGATTCATGAAGTGCATCCCGATCACTCGATCGGGCCGGTCGGTGCGCGCCGCGATCTCGGTGATCGAAATGGACGACGTGTTGGAGGCGAGGATTGCAGACGCAGGGGCGGAGGCGTCCAGCTCCTTGAAGAGCTTGTACTTGAGCTCCGCCTTCTCAGGAACGGCTTCAACGATCAGATCCGCGTCGCTCACCCCGTCTCCGACCGCGGTGAAGCCGGCGATACGGCCGAGGATCGCGTCGACGGCCGTCGCGTCGACGAGCCCTTTCTTGACCTGCCGGTCGAGGTTCTTGCGCACGGTGGCTCGGGCCCGGTCCAGTGCGCCCTCGTCCATGTCGATCAGCGCGACGTCGTATCCACCCTGGGCAAACACGTGCGCGATCCCGTTGCCCATCGTGCCGCCGCCGATCACTGCGATCTTTCGCATGTTCCTCTCCCTTTGCGATTCATTGAACCGTCTGTCGAACCACCGTTCCGGCCCGCCACATAGGCATGGGACGCGACTCCGGCGTACGCCCACCCGCCCACCTCCACGTCACCCAGGCGGCGACCCCGAGGGCCGCGACCGCGAGCAGGCTCGCCTCGACGCCGAAACCACCTCCACTCAACCACTCCGCTCCGTCCGGCCGACCGTCGTACCCCGGCGCGTCGGCCACTTCAAGGCCGCTGACGGGGACGTCGCCGACGTACCCGATCCCCCAATTCCAGCCCAGGTGGGCGCCGATCGCGGGCCAGATCGATCCCGAGCGGAGCACCAGCGCCCCCAACCACAACCCGGCGGCCGTCACACCCAACAGGCCCAGCATCCCTACGCCCGGATTGGCCCCATGCAGGAGGCCGAAACCGACCGAGGTCCCCCACAGAGCCGCCATCGGTCCCCACACCCGGGCCGCCGCAGCGAATAGGTAGCCACGCAGGAGCACCTCCTCGGCCGCCGCCGGCACCGCGAACCACGCGAGCGAGGCGATGGCCCCACGCGCCCACGCGAGCACCGACCACGGATCGCCGTCCGCAACCCAGCGCACACCGCCGGCCACCGCCATCGCCGCCAGGCTCACACCGGCGATCGACGCACCGAGCAGAATCCCCGCACCGGCCTCGCCGAACGCCCGTCGATCCGCGAACAACCCCGCCGCGCCGCTCGACCACCCGTCGAAGCGGAGCAACACCCACCCGGCAGCGAGCGCGCCGGCCGCGAGAACCGCCGACCCCGCCACGATGCCCTGCGGGCCCGGGACCCACGCCGCACCGAGCGTGAACAACACGGTAAGTGCGGCGAAGGTCACCAGTCGGCCCAGAAGCTCCCGCGTCGTCGAGGGGGCTCCGGGCCGGTCGACCCCGGCCGTCAGACCTTCTCGACCGAGAGCGCCACCGCGTTTCCGCCGCCCAGGCAGAGGGTGGCGAGTCCCGTCGATTCCCCCCGGTCGGCCATGACCGACAGGAGCGTGACGAGGATGCGCGCGCCCGAGGCACCGATCGGATGCCCGAGAGCCACGGCTCCCCCGAAGAGGTTGACCCGGTCCTCGTCCATCCCCAACTCGCGCATATCGGCGATCGCCTGGACGGCGAAGGCCTCGTTGACCTCGATCGCGCCGTAGTCGGAGATCGTGCGGCCGGTCTTCTGCATCAGACGGTTCACGGCGACGACCGGCGCGAAGAAGAGGTCGCGCGGCTCGGTGCCTCCCGAAGCGTAGCCGGTGATGACCGCCTCGATCGTGAGCCCGTGCGCCTCCGCGAAGGCCTGCGAACACACGACGAGCGCGGCGCCTCCATCGTTCAGCCCCGGGGCGTTGCCCGCGGTGACGACGAGCTCCTCGATGTCGTCGGGCGCGTCGGCCTTGAAGGCGGGACGCAGACGCCCCAGCGCCTCCAGCGAGGTCTCACGGCGGGGCGATTCGTCGGTCGATACGACGGTGTCGCCCCTGCGACCCCGCACGGTGACCGGGACGATTTCGCGATCGAACTTCCCGGCGTCCATCGCGGCGATGGCCTTCTGGTGCGAGCGGAGGGAGAACGCGTCGGCGTCGGCGCGCGAGACCCCTCCCTTGGCGGCCGTGTACTCCGCGTGCCCGCCCATGTGGCAGTTGCCGAACGAGCACCAGAGCCCGTCGTGGATCAGGCCGTCGACGAGCTTCTGATCGCCGAACTTCACACCGGTCCGCATCCCGCGGAGGAAGTGGGGGACGTTCGACATCGACTCGAATCC
>JANQNV010000003.1 GCA_028279425.1 Longimicrobiales bacterium
GTTCACATCGGCGTCAGCGTCGAGGATGACGTGTACCGGGAGCGCCGCGTGGAAGCGCTGCGTCGGATCCCGACCGTCGTCCCGTGGGTGTCGCAGGAACCCCAGCTCGCTCGCGTCACCTACGCCGATTCGGAGCTCGACTTCCTGAAGTGGATCGTGGTCGGAGGCGAGGCGCACGCCGGCGCACGGCACTTCGACCTGGACTGGCTCCGCCACACGATCGAGCAGTGCGATGGTCGGCTCCCGCTCTTCGTGAAGCAGCTGGGCGCCAAGCCCGGATGGACGACCAACGCTGGCCACGGGTGGGTGTCGCTCGCCGGGCACTACGGCACGAAGGGTCAGAACGTCGACGACTGGCCGGAGTGGGCGCGGATCCGGGAGATGCCCGATGTCTGAGCCGCCCGACCCCGAGCTGCTTGTCCGGGTGTGGCACGTCCAGGTCGCCCCCGCGACTCCGGCCGGCATTGTGCGGGCGATCTCCGAAGGGTCTCCCTCGACCATCGTCGCCGCGCCGAATGTGAAGGCCGCGCTGGCGCTCGCCGAGGAGTCCCGCGCCCTTCAGCGCGCCAGCCGGGCCTACCCTGGGAACACCCCCATGTTCATGACGGCTGTCGAGTGCCAGAGTCCCACGACGTGCTCGATCGTCGCCCCCATCGTCGCGACGGTGCGCGAAGCCCTCGACGCCGCTCGGGAGGCTAGCCGTGAAGCCCGGTGATCGCGTCGAGGCGAAGCTGAAGCCCGGCCTGGGTGGCTGGCAGCGCGTCACGCTGATCAGGGTAGGCCGGGACCAGGCTCTCGTGGAAACCTCACGAGGGGTCCGGTGCACCGTCCCGATGCGGCGTGTTCGGACGCCCAAGCCGCCGAAGCAGTCCAAGCCGAAGCCGCGGAAGTGCGGGTACTGCGGGGAGGTCGGGCACGACATTCGGAAGTGCGAGGCCTTGAAGGTCATGGCGGCGTCGATGACGAGCGGCCCCGTGACCACCGTCACGCGACCGTTCACCGTGGAGCGCCGCCCGTACACGGCCCCCGTCCCGAAGCCCCCCCCGGCCGTGCGGTCCGCGGTGTACCTCGAGTTCGTCCGGCAGAAGCCCTGCATGTGGTGCGGAGCTCCGCCGCCCAACGATCCCGATCACGTCGGCCCGCACGGGCTCGGCGTGAAGACCGACGACCTGCGGACGGTGCCGACGTGCCGGAAGCACCACGACGAGCGCCATCGCCTGGGCCGCATCCGGGACCACACGAAGGAAGAGACGATGGCGGCGATCTACCGTGCTCAGGTCGACCTCCTGGTCGAGTTCTTCCGGACCCACATCGCGGATGCCGAGTCGTGAGCGAGAAGCCCAGGGCGACGGTGGAAGAGAGGACGGGCGCCGTGAAGCGCGTGCACGAGTGGCACGGACGCCCGGTGATCGAGCAGGACGGTCGCGAGAAGCAGATCGACTGGGAGAAGGTTCAGCGGGTGACCGGGAGAGGCGCGGCGACCGAGGGGGAGATCAGGGCGTCGGCCGAGGCCGCGAAGGGACAGCTCGCCCCGGTCATCGATCGGAAGAGCGGCGAGGTCATGCGCCCCGGGTCGATCGCGATCAACCAGGAGTTCCGGGAGGCGGACCCTGACTACGTTGCCCGGGAGGTTTTTGGGGACCTGCCGACGCCGAAGAAGCCTTTCTCCGTCTGGCGCCCCCCCACGCCCTGGGCGGTGGTGTGTCCTACACATGCGCGTGTGTGCCTTTCTTCGGGCGAGTACCGAAGGGGTCTAGAGGCCCGCGATGAGCCGTGGGAGTGCCCGCTCTGCGGTGCGCCGAGTCGATGGGATGACGAGTGGCACGCGACCGAGGTCGAAGAAGTCGCGTGTGCGTGGGAGGACGAGTGGAGCCG
>JANQNV010000031.1 GCA_028279425.1 Longimicrobiales bacterium
GGTGCTTCGTGGTCGATCAGCTCGACGGGGAGGAGGGGCAGCTCTCCCCGAAGGAAGAGGAATCGGGCGATCGGACCTACACGAATCCGGGTGGAGTCCCCCTCGATCCCTGGGGCGGACCGGAGGTAGCCGATCAGCGCTCCGAGGTCGTCACGGCCCAGGGTGGCGTACTCATGGGACGGCATGAATCGTAGCGCCCGCCCGGCGGGATCCACCCCATGCCGTATCGCCCTGACCCAGTCGGCGATGTCGTAGTCCGTCGTGACCCCGGCGGGGGTGATGTTGGGCCCGGCGAACCGACCGAACATGCGGTCGTCGACGAACACGGCGCCGGAGAAGTCCTCTCCGTGGCAGTCCGTGCATCCCCGCGTCCGTGCCAGATGCGCCCCCCAGGCCAGGGAGGCGGAGTCCGCGGGCGCTTCGACGTGGGCCGGTGTGATGGCATGCGTCTCCCCGATCCTGCGGCTGGAGAGCAGATACAGGACCGCCAGCGCCACAGCGCCGAGCGCGGCGACCGTCGCGAGCAGAATCCCGAACCATCGAACCCAGGGTGTCACCGGAGACCCGATCCCGTTCCTTCGTCGTGGGCGTGTGCCCGTGGGGGTGCTGCGACCTTGGGAGAAGAGCAAAATCAGTGCCGGTTGCCACCGCCCGGAAGTGCCCGGATTACGGCCGGATCGGGGTTGCGCCGGTGCAGCAACGGGGGGTTGAACTGCTCCATCTGCACCACAACCGGAAGGGGATGTGGAGGCGGCGTCGCAGGGCGGCTCGGCCCCTTCGGCCCGCGTCGCGGAAGCCCGATTGAACCTCTTGCCGTCCGGTCGGTACCTTGCTCCGTGAGCCACTACCTCGACTACGCCGCCACCTCCGCGATCCGCCCTCCATCCGTGGTGGCGGCGGTCACCGATTTCCTCACCGACTGCGGGGCCACGCCGGGCCGCGGCGGGCACGAGGCCGCGGTTGCCGCCGGTCGGACAGCCTACCGCTGCCGGCGCGCGATCCAGAATCTGCTCGCGCTTCCCGGCGATCCCGGACGGATCGTGTTCACGCTGAACGCGACACAGGCCCTCAACACCGCTCTGGTCGGGCTCCTCCGTCCAGGCGATACGGTCGTCGTCTCCCAGTTCGACCACAATGCCATTCTCCGGCCTGTGGACCGCCTGGCCCGCGCCG
>JANQNV010000069.1 GCA_028279425.1 Longimicrobiales bacterium
GCGGCGATGTCGAGATGGCCGTCCTCGTTCAGGTCCTCCAACAGCACCTGGAGGCCGACTCCGATCTGCGGGAGCCCGACGTCATCGCGACGCCGCCAGCGCCCCGTGCCGTCGCCCGCGTAGACCCGGAGCCCGCCTCGGTCCGTGCCGATCGTCACGAGATCCTGGTCGCCGTCGCCGTCGATGTCGCCAAAGGCGATGTCTTCGCGGCCGTTGCGGTCGACGGCGTCGACGATGGGTCCGAGGGTCCAGCCGCCCTGGCCGTCGCCGAGGAAGACAAAGGGGCCCCGGCAGTGATCGGCGACGCCCAGGTCGAGGTGCCCGTCGCCGTTCGCATCGGCGAGGTCGACGCCGACGCCACACGAAAAGCCCGGCAGGAACAACCCGTCGCTGGCGCGGATCCAGCCGCCCTCACCGTCGGACAGAAACGCGGCCGGGCCGGGGCCCTTGCGCTCGTGGCCGACGAGGTCGAGCCACCCGTCTTTGTTGATGTCGCCGAACACGGGGTAGGTCCGCCACTCACCCTGTTCGGGGAGTCCGCGCGAGCCGTTCGCGAAGCTCGGGCACTGCGCGGTGAGCTCCGCCCCGACCGAGCCGTCGCTCGCGACGGCCGCTGCGGGCCCCACGCCCGCGACCCACAGTGTTATCGCGAGCGCCCGGGTTGCCCGCTGTCTCCACACCTTGCCCTGCACTGCATCCACCTTTCGCCGCGTGAGCTTGACCAACGCGCCAAAAGATTCCGCAGCACGGGGGTCGATTCAACCGAGGCGGGCGCGCCTCCATCCGAGCACCGCCAGGCCAAGGAGCGCCGCGACGACACCTCCGGTCGTCGGTTCGGGGATGAGGAGTGCGATGTCCACCGACACGACCGAGCCGGCCATGGCACTCAAACCGGCAAGGTTCAGGGTTATCTGTTTGGCGTCGAACTCGATTCGGGTTTCATCGAAACCGCTGAGGTTGGTCTCGTCGGCGACGCTCACCGACTCGATGGGCGCCGTATTGCTCGTGATCTCGAACACGCCGCCGTTGAAGGTGGGCGGATTCCGCGAGTAGTTGGCGTTCCCGAGCCAGTCCAGACGCAGGTTGGTGGCAGACACCTCGAGATCGGCTCCGCTGAGGATGTCGCTCAGCTCCGGGCCGCCGGGGTCTTCCACGACGAAGGCGGTGGGGCCTTCGACGAGCATCCCGTCGACGCTGAGGAAGCGCCACTCGAACTCCATCGTCGCGCCGTCGAGATCGGTCCCCGACCCGGGCGGCAACGGACCCGGCGGATCCGGCGGTCCCGGCGGCACGTGGGTGAGGAAGGCCGCGACGCTCCCCTCGGTGCCCGAGGCCGTGTAGACGTTCTGGGAGTCGTCCGAGACGGCGACCGCCCGCGGCGCCATGAGGCCGTCGACCCCCGCCAGACCGTCGGTCGCGAGATCGTACTGGGTCAGCAGCCCCGTTTCGGCTTGGCGTTCGAAGCTCGAGAGGCTGTTGTCGTCCAGCGCCACCGAGTACACACGAGTCCCACCCGGGTCGACGGTCACGCTCTGGGTGGAGAGCAGTCCCTCGACGCCGTCGACCCCGTCTTGCACGGATTCGACGAAGGTGAGCGCACCGCTCGCCGCATCGCGGTCGAAGATCGTCACTGCGGAATCGCCGAACGACGCGACGTACACCTGGTTCCCGTCGTCGCTCACCTCGACCTTGCTCGGCGTCGAGATGCCGTCCACCCCGTTCTCGCCCTCGCGCTGGACTTCCACCTCGGTGAGCTCGCCGGTCACCGTGTCGCGGCTGAACACCGAGAGGGCGTCCTCGCCCAGCGCCGTCACGTAGACGTGGGCGTCGTCGGGGCTGACGTGGATCGAACTGGCGGAACTCAGCCCGCTTGCGTCCACGCCGTCTTGGATGAAGCCCACGAAGCCGAGTCTGCCGGTCACCACGTCCCGCGAGAAGATCGCTACCGTCGAGAAGGTCTGGGCAGAGATGTAGACGTGCGCGCCATCGGGGCTCACGTCGACGTCGGTGGGTCCGACGAGGCCACCGGTGATGTCGCCCGCGCCGTTGCGGCGCCATTCGACGAAGGTCAGCGTGCCCAGGACGGGGTCGCGTTCGAAGACGGCGACTGCGTTGTTCTCGGGGCCGGTCGCGTAGACGTGCAGCCCATCGGGGCTCACCGTGACCGCGTTCGCACCACCGATTCCGATGACTCCGTCGACGGTGTTGAACAGGACCTGGACCTGATCGAGTTCTCCGTCCACATCCCGTTCGAACACCGCGATCGCGTCGTCGTCGGCGCCGGCGACGTAGACGTGAAAGCCATCCGGACTGACCGCGATGTCGCGGGCCCCCGCAAGGCCGTCCACGCCACCCTGGCCATCGAAGACCACCTGGATCTGCTCCAGCTCTTCAGCGACGGCTTGCCCACCGAGCAGGAGCGCCCACACGAGGCCCGCCGCTGCGACGTCGCGAATCCAACTCATCACACACCGCCTTCCAAGAAGGTCGGCTCTGTCCACGCTCGCTAGCGGGGGGGCCGCCTTCTTCTACTTCGACCTAGCGCACACAAGGACCCAAACACGGCGGCGCAAGCGCCTACCGCGCCGGGCTCGGGAACCACAGTTCCCACCAACACAATGAAAAAGGCCTCGAAGAGACCCGCATCGGTGACACAGTCCGTGCCGATCACCGTTAGGTCGCCGGGAAGATTCGGCGGGTTCAAGGGCTCACCGAAGGTGTCCGGGATGATCTGGTCACACTGGACTTCCGGGTTCGACCCGGTCGTCATCGAGAAATCGTCGAGGAACGCCGTTCCGTCGATCACGTTGGCGAACTCGAGGGACTCGATGTTGATCGTGATTTCGCCGGTGATCAGATCCCAGGAACCGGTCGGGGTCATCGGAACGGTCGTCACGACGGGGTCGGCCGCGGCACGCGGCACCGTCGGGACGAAGAAATCAGGGAACGTCAGCGGCACCGCGCTGCCGATCGGGTTGTCGAAATCGGCAAACATCGTGAGTTCGGTACCGGGAGGATATTCCTCGGTGTTGCCGTCGAAACGGACACAGCTCACCGGCGGGTTCAGGGGATTGCAGTTCCCCCCGTCTTCGCCGAGTTCGAGGATGTAGGGAGTCGGGGCGGCCGCCGCGACGAACGGCGTCAGAAACAGCGTGAGCGCGAGGGCTCGGAGCATCAGCATGTACGGCCTCATGAGTAGGGAAAAAAGGGGCCCGGCCCACAACAGACCGGGCCCCGAGTCGGATCAGTTCAGATCAACCACCCTGAACGGCGAGCGTCGCGTCTTCACCGTCGTCGGTGAAGGCGCCGTTGCCCTGGTTCAGGATGCGGCCGTAGTAGCCGCCGTAGTAGTCGCGCTGCACGATCCAGCCGTGGAACGGCCGCTTGGGGCCGCCCGGACCGTTCGTGGTCGGATAGATGACCATCGTACCACCCTTGGTCTCCATCACGGTCGTGATGCGCTCGTCCAGGGTGTAGAAGTCAACCAGCGCCATGCAGCTGAACTGGTAGTTGAAGTTGCGCTTGTACTCGAACTGGTTGAACCAGTCACCGTGGATCGCCACGTCGGGCGGGAAGCCCGGCTGACCATCGAGGGTGAAGAGCACGAGCGCGCCAGCCCGGCAGTAGCTCGGGTACGCGATCGAGCAGTACGGATCCGGACGATGGAAGTTCGTCACCAACCGCGAGGGGAAGCGAGAGTACTCGATCCCGTCGAAGTCGAAGTTCAGGTTCCCATCGTTGGACGAACCGCCCTGGAAGGCGACCGCAGTCGCCGACACGGCGTAACCACCGAAGATGTCGAGAACCGCGAAGTCCCCGAAGATGGCATCCTCGGACACCGGCGAACCGCCCTCCTGAACGTAGAAGAAGATCATGCCGCCGAAGGCGGTGATCGACTCGTTCAGCTGGCAGCCCACGCCCGACTCCACCGTGCTGATGTACGAGATGCCATAGGCGTACTCGATTTTGATCAGCGCGGTCTCGTGAGCGGTGAGGTTGCAGGACGCCGAAAGGCCGTCCCAGGTCCCCGGATCCGAGCTGTACAGGTTCAGGTTCCCACCGTCGATGATCTCGACCCCAAGGCCGATCCCGGTGTCGAGGGCGTTCGTCACCTGCATGTAGGTGACGAGGCCGTTACCGAGAGAGATCTCGTCTTCGGCGAGCACATCGTCCTCCTTGGCACGAATGCCGGGGAGGGCGAAGAACGGCATCGCAAGCGCTGCCGCAACCTTGGTATTCGAAAGGCTGGCGTCAGCCTGTGCGGGCTGACTCCACGTCCCCACCGCGATTGTCGCGGCGAGTGACAACACAACTAAACCTTTCCACCGCATTATTCAGACTCCTTGTTGTTTCCACGTATCAAACGGCACTGGTGGTCACTCGCCACCTTTCCCGCTCGAATCGTCCGCCACAGGCGCCGGCTCGGTGGCCGGGTAGCCGTCGGGGTAGGGGTCCGGCGCACTCCCGCCGCCGAACATGTCGTTGAACCCGCCGCGCACGAGGTCGCGGTACCAGACGCCGTCGATGCGTCGCCATCGCTCGCGCACCGTCTCTCGCTCCTTGGCGATCGCCGCGGCGAGGGACGCCGGCAGCTGCGAGCCGAGGACTTCGACCTGGACCTCCACCTCGACGACACCGGTGTCGTCCGAGACCTCGAGATCGCCGATCGAGAACGACTTGAAGCCGATCTGACGTCCGGGGCGCACCGACTCGCGCACCGGGCCCCCCTGTTCTTCGGGGAGGTAGAAGTCGAAGACGGCGTCGGACGCGTCGACACGGGCCTGCCAGTATCCGGCAGCGCGCATCCGCAGCGCGTCGATCTCGCTCACCGCGAGCGACGCCGTCGACGTGAACACCAACGCGGCCCCCGCGAGCGCGGACACCCAGCAACTACTGCGCGCGAACATTCAGCACGACCCTCCACACGTGTCCTTCGAGACGACCGCTCGGGATTCTCGTGATCCCGACCAGCGTCGCCGCACCGTCGCTGCCGAGCGGGGTGCCGCTCATCGCGTATTCCACGCCGCTCGGCAGTCGTCCCGCGGCGGTCTCCGTCGTGAGATCCATGTCGACCACGGTGGTGTGGCCCTCGTCGTCGATCATGCGGAAGGGAACGGTCACGTTCACCTCGCCGAGCTCGTCCACGGTCGCGACGATGTTCGTCTCGTCGAACGAGTAGTACTCGAGGAGACCCGCATCGATCGTGGGCATCTGCAGGCCCTCGATTGCGATCGTGCCCGCGTCCGAGTCCCATACGACGTCGCGGACGTTGGCGCTCACGACGTCCTGCTCGTGGGTCGCGAGGTTCGAGATGCTGCCGTCCTCGAGCCCGGGTCCGCTCTCCTCGATGGCCGCGATCGCCTCCTGGACCCGCGGCACCTCCGGCGGCGGAAAGCCCTCCGCGTCGGCGTCGAGGCCAAACCCGTCCGAAAAGGCGATGTCTCCGCCGCCCGCGAGCGGTTGTCCGTCGGGTCCGCGACGCACCGTCGTCGTGGTCCCGCCGCCGGTGCTCTGCTGGAGCTCGGCGAGGGCGACTTCGCGTGTGATGGCGTCCCCGGTGAGCGACACCGTCACGGGTTCGCCACCGGTCGTGTTCGAGAACACCGAGAGCGTGCCGCTCTGCCCGATCCCCGAGCTCTGCGGGCGGAACGTGACCGGCAACATCAGGTTGCCGCGCGGCACGATCTTGCGGCTCCGGCTCGAGGTGCGGAAGGGGCCGTCGACGGTGACGCTGGTGATCGTGAGCGGGTCGTCGCTGCGGTTCTGCAGACGCACCCAGCGTCGCGCGCTCTTGCCCGCGACCACCCGGCCAAAGGACAGCGACGACACCTCGACGTGGAGACGCGGGCTCGGCGCGTCGTCGGCGCCCTCGCCCTTGACGGCCACACCGATCTCTTCGCGTCCGGGGACGTTGCTGTAGACGACGAGCTGGCGCTGCTGCGCGCCGACCCGCGTCGGCGAGAATTGGACCTCGACCTCCGCACTCGAGTGCGCCTCGAGGGTGAAGGGGGCGCCGTCGAAGGCGAAGGGCCCAGCTGTCTTCAGACGGGTGACGTCGAGTGCACCGGCGCCGCGGTTGTGGAACTGCACGATCGTCTTCCGGGTGTCGCCGACGGCGACGGGGCCGAAGTCGATCGATCGCGGCTCGATGGAGAGCTCGGGGGCCGGGCGCGCGACGCCGCGCAGGACGAGCTCCGTCGACCCCCCGTCGAGCGCCGCGCTCTCGACGCGCAGGCGACCGTCGAAGGTGCCGGCCTCCTCGGCAGTGAACTCGAGCACGATCTCGACGGCGGAGCGCGGGTCGATCGTCACCCGCTCCCAGTTGGCGTGAAAACGCCCGCCCGTGTTGAGAATCGTGAGCGACGCCGCCGCATCACCGCGGTTGCTGGCGACGAGGAGAGAGCTCGCCGGGACGCCGACCAGCGTCGGCTCGAACTCGATGTAGTCGCGGTCGAATAGAATCGGGCCGGCGCCCGTCGCAGCGATCGGATCGGCCGGTTGCCACCGTTGGTAGTAGCCCGTCGCGGCAGCTCCGCATACGAACAGCGCACCCAGTATGGCCAGCGCCCGCTTCATCCCATCTCCCGCTTGAAACCCAAAAACCGCCTTGTCCGGGGGCGGGGTTTCTCCGCCAAGACACCGCTTGATGTCGGGGGGTATTGAGCCCTACTGGGATGCGGGTATCTATCGTGGAATCTGGGTAGTTCGGACTCGCAAATTAGGGAAACTAGGGATGCTGGATTTTGTTCGATTCTGAAGAAATGAGGGATTACCCCCTCGTCTATCTCTCTCCTTGTCGTCTAATAAAGATTTCGGTCGCAAAAAACCAGATTTGATGCTCCCTCGGGGGGCAACGAGACCGTATTCCAAACGCCGTTTTCTAATGAGGGATTTTCACAACGCTCGGAAACGTGGTTGCGGGCCCGCGCTGGGTTTTGGAGGCACCCTCGGGGTGCGAGCGGGCGCTTCGGGAGAGGCACTGCCCCAGAGGGAACCATCTATTCCGACCGCCGTCCAGCGTCCGCGAGACGGATCCGCGACCGCACATAGGAGGGGCTCAACGGCGCTCGCTCGATCGTGACCCCGAGCGGGGCGAGGGCGTCGGCCACGGCGCCCGCGACCGCCGCGGGCCCGCACACCATCCCCGCTTCGCCCATTCCCTTGACACCTCCTTCGGTCACCGTCGACGGCGTTTCGATGTGGATGATCTCGATCTCGGGCACCTCCGCGGAAGACGGGTAGAGGTAGTCGAGCAGGCTCCCCGACAGGAACTGCCCCTCCTCGTCGTAGGCCGCCTCCTCGAGCAACACGGCGCCGATCGCCTGGGCGATGGCGCCGGCGATCTGCCCGTCGACGATCATGGGGTTGAGGATCACGCCACAGTCCTCGACGGCGACGACGCGCTCGAGGGAGACTACGCCCGTGGCGATGTCGACCTCGGCGACCACGGCGCAGCACCCGTTGCTGTAGGTCTCGGGGGGGTCGTAGGAGCGCGTCGCGACGAGCGCCGGCTCCTCTTCCTCGGGCCGGGCATCCCCGCCGAAGTACCCGAATCCCGCGACCTGAGCGATCGCGACCCGGCGCGCCGGCGCCCCTTTGAGCGCTGCGTAGCCGCCGCCGAGCTCGATGTCGTCGGGGCTGGCCTCGAGGAGGGTGCCCGCCAGCCGCAACACCTTTGTCCTCACCTCGCCGGCGGCGAGCCGGATCGAGCCCGCCCCCACCACCGCGCTGCGACTCGCGTAGGTGCCCATTCCGTACGCGTCGCGCTGGGTATCGCCGAACCGCACGCTCACGTCCTCGAGCCGCACTCCGAGCTCGTCGGCGGCCACCTGGGCCAGCGTCGTCTCGTGCCCCTGCCCGTGGGAGTGCAGGCCCGTCGTCACGACCACGGAACCGTCGGGCTGCATCTCGATCGAGGCGCGATCGTGGTAGTGGGCGCCCTCGTAGCCCTGGACCTTCGAGGAGGCGCTCGCCAGCCCGGTCGGCTCGATGAAGGGACTGAACCCGATCCCGACGTAGCGCCCCTGCTCCCGGAGCGTCTCCTGCCGGGCGCGGAACGAGGGGTAGTCGAGGGCCTCGGCGGCGGCTTCGAGGGCCTCACGGTAGCTCCCCCCGTCCAGATGGTTGCCGAAGGGGAGCTGCTGGGGCTCGGAGGCCAGCATGTTCTGGAGGCGTAGCTCGACCGGGTCGCGGCCCAGCCCGCGGGCCACGTCGTCGATCAGGAGCTCCCGGCACAGCTGGCCCGAGGCGAAGCCCACGCCCCGCACCGCCCCGATCGGGCACTTGTTGGTGAGGGGGTTGTCGATCGTGTACGCCAGGTGCTTCACGTCGTAGAGGCTCGGAAGCTGCATCGCGGCGATCATCGAATCGACGAGCGGTGTGAAGGGGGCCATCGAGTAGCCGCCGCTGTCGGTGATGAAGTGGCCGCGGAAGGCGAGGAAGCGCCCCGCGTCGTCCACGGCGATCTCGAAGTCGACGATCATGTCCTTCGAGTGCACCCCCGCCGCGAGATCCTCGTAGCGATCCGACACCCACTTCACCGGCCGCGCCAGCGCGCGGCTCGCCGCTGGAACCGCCACGTCTTCGGGAAAGACGTGGGATTTCAACCCGAACCCGCCCCCGACGTCGGGGGCGAAGATCGAGAGCTTGCCCTCTCCCACCTTTAGGATGGGGGCGAGCAGGGTGCGCAGCAGATGGGGGGCCTGGGTGGAGCACCAGATCCGGAGCTCGCCGGTGCTGGGCTCGAAGTCGGCCAGGACACCCCGGGTCTCGAGGGGGGCCGCGGCGCTCCGGCCGGCGCGAAAGCGGCGGCGGAAGACGTGGGCGGCGCGGGCGAAGGCGGCCTCCGGGTCGCCGGCGCCCCCTTCGATGTGGGCCACGTTGTTGTCGCCCAAGCTCGCGTCGAGGAGCGGGCTTCCCGCGTCGAGGGCCGCTTCCGGGTCGGAGACCACCGGCAGCGGGTCCCAGTCGACCTCGACCAGGGCGACTCCGTCCTCGGCGAGATAGCGGTTGTCGGCGATCACCACGGCGACCGGGTCGCCGACGAAGCGCGCCGTGTCGATCGCGAGAGCGCGCCGGGACGCGTCCTTCACCTCGGGCCGGCCGATCGACGCGACGATCGGATCGGTGCTCTCGGCCCGGGCCG
>JANQNV010000119.1 GCA_028279425.1 Longimicrobiales bacterium
GC
Organism: Longimicrobiales bacterium; assembly: GCA_028279425.1. Lineage (GTDB taxonomy): Bacteria > Gemmatimonadota > Gemmatimonadetes > Longimicrobiales > Gaopeijiaceae > Gaopeijia. The sequence continues at coordinate 3 of JANQNV010000119.1, forward strand.
GGCCTTGCGCGCAGTGGCCTTCCTGGCGGTGGCCTTCTTTGCGGTCGACTTCTTGGCTGCGGCCTTGCGCGCAGTGGCCTTCCTGGCGGTGGCCTTCTTCGCGGTCGACTTCTTGGCGGTCGACTTCCTGGCGGTGGCCTTCTTCGCGGTCGACCGTTTGGCCGCGGCCTTGCGAGCAGTGGCCTTCTTTGCGGTCGACTTCTTGGCCGCGGCCTTGCGAGCGGTGGCCTTCCTGGCGGTCGACTTCTTTGCGGTCGACTTCTTGGCCGCGGCCTTGCGAGCGGTGGCTTTCCTGGCGGTCGACTTCTTGGCCGCAGCCTTGCGAGCGGGAGCCTTCTTGGCGGCGGTCTTGCGGGCGGGCGCCTTCCTGGCAGCGGCTTTCTTGGCGGTCGTCTTCTTGGCGACCTTCTTTTTCGCGGGGGCCTTCTTGGCGGCCTTCTTCGCGCCAGACTTCCGTGCTGCCATGATGGAGTTCTCCTGGGATAGGTAGCGGAGCAGCGTAGATTCCGAAGTCTTGTATCGAGAGTTGCCGTTGCGCAACACCTTTGTACCCTCTGAGCCCGATATATTGTTGGTCGTGGACCCTCCGGGTACCGTATCTCGTGGATGTGGGGAACCTGATTCGAGCCGGACTGCGGCTTCGGGGAGTCGGAACATGGCCGTTGAAGCACTCGTGCTGCTCGAGCGCCTCCGTGCCGCGGGTGCCGTTCGACTCGAGCGGGTTACGTTCCGCGAAAATCGAAGCACGCTCTGGTCTCTGACTCGAGCGGGCACGGTTCTGAATCTTCACGCCGCGTACCGCACGGCCCCGGACCACGTGGTCGAGGCGTTCGCCACCCTCGCGCGAACGGCGTCGAGCCGATCTGCGGAGTATCTTGCGGCACGACGTCTCGTCGGGCAGTGGAGGCCCGTGCACCAGGGAATCGCGAGGGTGCGTTCGAAGCAGAAGTCGGCGGCTCTACCGCGACCACGAGCCTGTGCGGCCACGGAGCCTCAGCGTGTCTATCTTCGCCGACTGTATCGCTACTTCAACGCAAACCGGTTCGGCGGCCAGCTACCGGATACCATCCCGATCCGTCTTTCGAGACGGTTCACGACCCGCCTGGGCCAGATGGTGGCGCGCACTCTCGATGGTCGTCGCACCGTCGTCGAGATCGCGCTGAACCTCGATCTCATGCTCCCTGAAAACGACGACCACCGCGTCGACACACTTCTGCACGAAATGGCCCACGTGGCCAACTACCTGTTCGACGGCGAGGTCGGACACGGACCCCGATGGCGACACTGGGCTCGCATCGCCGGGTGCGCGCAGCGGGCGCGCTGCAGTGCTCCGATCCGGCAGCGGCGGCGACGCGACGAAGCGGTGGTGAGGGTCCCACCCCTCCCCGCCGGTTGGGGCGACGGGCAACCGACCGCGGGTGACCTACCCGGCGGCTCGGATGCGGAGGGCGGCGTCCACCACCGCGTCGGCCGTGACGCCGAACTCGTGGTAGAGTCTCTCGTGAGGCGCCGACGCCCCGAAGCGATCGATTCCGACGGAGGTGCCCATGGCTCCGATCCAGCGCTCCCACCCGAAGGTCGAGCCGGCTTCGAGCGACACGCGGGCGGTGACCGCGGAGGGAAGGACCGCTTCGCGCCAGGACGCCTCTTGCTGGGAGAACAGGAACCATGAGGGCAAACTGACCACCCGCGTGGGCACACCCTGCTTCTGCAGTCGGCCCCGCGCGTCGAGCGCGATGCTCACCTCCGATCCGCTCGCGAGAAGGATCACCTCCGGGGAGTCTCCGTCGGCCTCAGCGAGGACGTAGCCACCCCGGCGCAGTCCCTCGGCCGACGCGAGCTGGGACCGATCCAGCGCCGGGACCTTTTGTCGCGTGAGCGCAAGGAATGCCGGGCCGTCGGTGCGCTCCAGAGCGACCTGCCAGGCGACTCCGACCTCCTCCGGATCCGCCGGGCGAAGGTCCATCAGGTTGGGAATCATCCGGAGCGCCATCAGCTGTTCGATGGGCTGATGGGTCGGACCGTCTTCGCCGAGGCCGATGGAATCGTGCGTGAACACGTAGGTCACCGGCGTCTTCATCAAGGCCGCGAGGCGGATCGCGGGGCGCATGTAGTCGGAGAAGATCAGGAAGGTGCCACCGAAGGGCCTCACGCCTCCGTGCAACGCCATTCCGTTCATCACGCCACCCATCGCGTGCTCTCGGATCCCGAAGTGGATCACTCGCCCGCCCGGTGATTCAGCCAGGAGGCTTCCGCCACCCGCGATGTCGGTCTTGTTGGACCCGCCGAGGTCGGCGGAGCCTCCGATCAGCTCGGGGACGCGACCAGCCAGGCCATTCAGCACCTTGCCGGAGCTGCTGCGCGTGGCGTCGTCCTTCCCGGCCAGATCCGGAATGTCGTCGGCCCAGCCTTCGGGCAGGCGGCGGTGGACGACGGAACGGTCGAATTCCCGGGCCAACTCGGGGTACTCGGCGCGATACCGGTCGAATCGTTCGACCCAATCCGCCTCGAGGGCCCGGCCTCGCTCCCCCGCGGCGAGCCAGGCCTGCCGGGCCCGATCGTCGACGTGGAAGGGTTCGAGCGAGGGGTAGCCGATGTTGTTCTTCGTCGCACGCACCTCATCCACGCCGAGCGGTGCGCCGTGGGCAGCTGCGCTGTCGGCCTTCGCGGGGCTCCCCCAACCGATCACCGTCTTGAGCACGATCAAGGTGGGCCGGTCCGTTTCGGCCTTGGCCTCTTCGAACGCCCGGTCGAGGGCGTCGAGATCGTTGCCGTCGTCGACCCTCAGCACGTGCCATCCGTAGGCGGCGAAGCGGGCGCCCTGATCGGTCGACGTCGACAGGTTCGTGCGACCCTCGATGGTGATCTCGTTGTCATCGAACACCCAGATCAGCTTTCCGAGCCTCTGGTGACCCGCGAGGGCAGCCGCTTCGTGGCTGATGCCCTCCATGAGGTCGCCGTCGGAGCAGAAGGCGATGGTGTGATGGTCGACGATGGTGTGACCGGGACGATTGAATCGCTCGGCGAGCCAGCGCTCCGCCAGCGCCATTCCGACGCTGTTCGACGCGCCTGCCCCGAGCGGCCCCGTGGTGGTTTCCACCCCGGGCGTGTGGCCCACCTCGGGGTGACCAGGGGTCCTGGAGTCCCACTGCCGGAAGGCCTCGATCTCATCGATCGACAGATCGTATCCCGAGAGGTGCAGCAGGGAGTAGAGCAGCATCGAGGCATGTCCGACCGACAACACGAACCGATCGCGATCGGGCCATGCCGGGTTGGCGGGGTGATGCTTCAGGTGCCGCGTGAACAGGGTGTACCCCGCCGGAGCCAGGGCCATGGGAGTGCCGGGGTGCCCGGAGTTGGCCTTCTGGACGGCGTCCATCGAAAGGACTCGCACCGCGTCGATGCAGAGGCGCTCCAGCTCGGTCATGTCGGGTCCTGAGTTCAGCGGGGGGGACGCGGTCAGCCGACCACGAAATTGATCAGACGATTGGGCACGTGGATGACGCGCCGGACGGTTGCATCGACCAGGTACCGCGCGACGTTGTCTTCGGCGCGGGCCGCCGCCTCGGCGGTTTCGGCGTCGGAGTCGACGTCGAGCATGACGGTGCCACGGAGCTTCCCGTTGACCTGCACCGCGACCTCTACCCGGGTCTCGCGCGCCTTTTCGGGGTCGTGCGAGGGCCACGGCGCAGCGTCGAAGATGCTCCCCTCGTGGCCCAGTCGCTCCCAGAGCTCCTCCGCGATGTGCGGACAGAACGGCGCCACCATGACGATCAGCGGCTCGACTTCGGCGCGGGCGGCCGTACGTCCCCCGCTTCGAACGACGTTGAGGTACTCCATCAACGCGGCGATCGAGGTGTTGTACTGCAACTCGGCCAGCTGCTCGGTCACCTGGGCGATGGTCTGGTGAAGCTTCCGCTCGACCTCTTCGTCGGCCGTTCGGTCCTCGCATGCCGTGACCGTGTCCCAGAGCCTGTGGAGGAAGCCGTACGGCCCCTGGATTCCCTCGTCCCGGTAGTCTCCGCCCTCGTCGAAGGGACCGAGGAACATCAGGTACAGACGGAAGGTGTCGGCACCGTATTCATCGATGATCGGGTCGGGCACGATCACGTTGCCCTTGCTCTTCGACATCTTGGCGCCTTCCCGGATGATCAAGCCATGCGCCCGGAAACGCTCGAAGGGCTCGTCGAAGTCCACGAGACCCAGGTCGTGCAACACCATCGTGAGGAAGCGACTGTACATCAGGTGGAGGACGGCGTGTTCGTTGCCCCCGATGTAGCAATTCACCGGCAGCCAGCGCTTCGTGATGTCCTCGTCGAACGCCCGGTCATCGAAGTCGGTGGACGGATAGCGCAGGAAGTACCATCCCGAGTCGAGGAAGGTATCCGAGACGTCGGTTTCGCGTCGGGCGTTGCCCCCACACGTCGGGCAATCGGTCTCGAACCAGTCCGCCACGCGCGCGAGCGGCGAGATGCCGGAGTCGTCGGGCCGGAACTCCTCGACGCGAGGCAGCACCACCGGCAGATCGCTCTCAGGCACCGGCACGGCGCCGCACTCGTCACAGTGGATGATCGGGATGGGGGGACCCCAGTAGCGCTGGCGACTGATGCACCAATCGTGCAGCCGGTAGTTCACGCGCAGTTCGCCGAGGCCCCGCTCGGCCAGCCAATCCGTCACCGCACGGACGGCTTCGTCCTTGGGCAACCCGTCGAAGGCACCCGAATTCACGAGGACGCCGGGCCCGGAGTAAGCGGCCTCGAGCGGCGTCGAGGCGTCGTCGTCGGGTCCTGCGACGACACGCGGGATCTCCAGCCCGAAGGCGGTGGCGAACTCGAAGTCGCGCTCGTCGTGGCCCGGAACGGCCATGATCGCACCCGTGCCGTAGTCCATCAGGACGTAGTCGGCGATCCAGACCGGGATCGGCGCGCCCGTGGCGGGATTCCGACAGAACCCCCCGGTGAACACACCCGTCTTGGACTTGTCGGCCTTTTGCCGGGCGACCATGTCCGTGCGCTGCACCTCGGCGCGATAGGCCTCTACGGATGGACGCTGCTCTTCGGTGACGAGTTGGTCGACGAGGGGGTGCTCCGGCGCGACGACCATGAAGGTGGCGCCGAACACGGTGTCGGGCCGGGTCGTGAAGACACGGATCGCCGGCGCTCCCTCGATCGCCTGTACCGAAGCGGGATCCACGGCCCCCTCGTCTCCCCTCTCGAGGAGCGGGAACACCAGCTCGGCGCCCTCGCTGCGGCCGATCCAGTTGCGCTGGGCCTTGGTGGTCGTGGCCGACCAGTCGATGGTGTCGAGGTTGTCGAGCAAGCGCTGGGCATAGCGCGTGATCTTGAAGAACCACTGCGCAATTCGTCGCTGTTCGACCGGGGTGTCACATCGCTCGCAATGGCCCCCGATCACCTGCTCGTTGGCCAGAACGGTCATGCAGGAGGGGCACCAATTGACCGGCGCCTCCTTGCGTTCGGCGAGACCCGCCTCGAAGAGCTTCAAGAAGACCCACTGCGTCCACTTGTAGTACGACGGGTCGGTGGTGTCGACCGTGTGCGACCAGTCGAACATCCCCCCCGTTCGCCTAAGCTGACGGGTGAAGTTCTCGACGTTCTTCGGGATCAGATCCATCGGATGGACCCCGACCTTCAGAGCGAAGTTCTCGGAGTGGATCCCAAAGGCGTCGAAACCGATGGGCTCGAAGACGTCGAAGCCGGTCAGGCGTCGATACCGGCCGTGCACGTCGGCCCCCGTGAAGGCGTAGATATTGCCGACGTGAAGCCCCTCCGCCGAGGGGTAGGGGAACATCATCAGGTTGTAGTAGGGGCGGGGTGCCGTGCGCAGTTCGTCGGCGGTGAACCGATTGGTGCCGCGGGCCTCCCACGCCTCCTGCCACTTGCGTTCCAGTTCTCGCGGAACGTAGCCGTCTTCGTCGATCGACATGGGCGAAGGTGGAAGTCGACGGTCCCGTGGCGGGCTGGCCGAGTGGCACCGTCCTCCAGGGGGGGCGTCGAAGGGGAATTCGATCCGGGGATTCGAAGAACCCGAAAGCTACCGCGGTCTCGGGGCGGGTACAACGGACGCCTGGTGACTTCCCTCGCCCGGGACGACACCACCCGGTTCCGGTAGTGCCGCCGAGGCCCTCCGACCCCTTCTAGTGTAGTGTCGCCAAAGTCTGGTGACCGCCGAGGGTGCGGAGGCGCCGCGGGGGCGAGGCGGAACGACGCGGCGTAGCGATAGCTACGGCA
>JANQNV010000141.1 GCA_028279425.1 Longimicrobiales bacterium
AAGAGATAGTCGGCCTCCAAGGAGAGCCTGTTCAGCTCCCAATCATGGGCGATCGTCTTCGAAACGAATCGGCCGTCCGGCATGCGCTACTCCCCCACCCGAGGGGTGAGATTGACGACCACGCTGACGATTGCCACGGGGGCGAAGGCGAGCACGAGAAGGAAACCCGCCGCGACCAGGAGTCGCTCCCTCCACCGGTGCAGGCCGGCCGGCCAGCGTAGGGCCCGTACGACCGCGATCATCGACCCGATCTGGACCGCGACAGCGTAGACGGTGAGGGCCTCCAGGATGGTCATCGTGAGTCCCCCGGGAACTGGCGGATCCGGAGAGACTGAGGCCACTCCTCCACCTCGCCGCCCTTCTTGTCACGCAGGGCGACAGGCATTCCCTGGGCGCCGATCGGGCGGGATCCCAGCTGCTTCACGAAGGCAGCCACCCCGGCGGCGCCGCACTGGGTCACGAGGTCCCGTATCCACCGAACCTCGCACCGTCGAGCGCCTGGGCCCGACTCCCCGCCGACAATGACCCAGTCGATCGTCGCCGGAAAACCCGAGTGGTTCACGAACCCTCTCTCCCCGACTCGGTCGGGCAGCTCCCACGCTCCGCCCCGGAGAACGTCGACCGGCCAGCGGTGGGGCCAATCGACGACCCGAAGATCCACGGGGCCGAGGAGCGGCTCGCACGAGAGGAAGTGGAGATGTGCGGGGATCTCGAGTAGCGCGGGTATGCGCTGGTCCGCCCTCTCCTGGTCCTCCACGCTGGTTCCCATCCACACGTTCGCCGGAAAGCGACGTTGCCACGACTCCGGGACCATCCCCATGACGTTCGCGGGCCGCTTCGTGAGCAGCTGCCAGTCGAGACGGGGCGTCGCTTCGATCAGCTCGAAGAGCCGGGCCCGATGCTCGACCACGTCCGAATGCTCGTCGAAGACGTCGGCCATCGAGGCGCAGAAGACGCGGTAGCGGCGGCCTTCCTTCTCGGCCTTCCGATTCCAGCGGACCGGGCCGTGCCAGTAGCCCTCCGACATCGGCTTCCGCTCCGCGTGTGGATGAAGTCCCCAGATCGGGAGCTTCCGACGCTTCACCGCGAGCGTCTCGGCGTAGCAGTTCTTGCAGCCGGGCGAGACCTTCGCGCAGCCCCACCAGGGGTTGAACGTGTGGTCGGTCCACTGGATCCCGGAGTCCTCAGCCATCCCGCGCCTCCTCGAGCAGCTCGCGGTGCCATCGGCGGGCGAGCCGGGCGGCTCCGTCGATCGTGATTCGGCGGGACGGCTCTCGGTGCTCGTGGCGCGAGTACGTCACCCCGTCGATGATGGTGTGGAAGTAGACGTTCTGGTCGGTGCGGCCCTTCGTCCTGTAGTCCCACATCGTGACGCTGACCAGGCCGGCGGGGGCGTGGACGACCCCGCGGTGCTCCCCGGCCTTCTCGGTCCACTGGGCCTCCGGGTAGTACCGCTCCATCCGCTCCCGGACTCTCACAGCCGGAGCTCCATTCCCGGCGGGGTGTCGGGGAGGTACGACCACCCGGCGTAGTTCAGGCCGGGCCAGTCGGAGTCGAGAGGGGTCCCGACCCATGGCACGCATCCGGGTCGCCACCAGAGAACCGGGCCCTCGGCGGTTGTCCAGCTGTCCGGCGGGTGGAGGGCGGTGAGGTCCTGGATCACCAGGTTGGACTCGCGGTTCTCACGAGCCGGCGAGAAGCCGATCGCGATTTCGTTCGTTCCGGCCTTGACCCACACACCATCGACCTTGGCGCCTTCGGGCACCGGGTTTTCGACAACGCGGAAGGAGCCCCGGGAGATCGAGAGCAGGAACTCGGCCGAGTACACGGCGACGTCGACCTCGGGGGGCGGCTCCAGGGTGTCGAGGTAGTGGGCCAGGGCCTGGCGGCCGACCTCGGTGATCGTGAAGCGCCCCGGGGCGGGCTCCTTGAGGAGTCCCGCGGCGATGAGGCCGACGAATCCGCGGGCCTCCGGGTTCGTCGGAGTGATCCCTCCGAGGTCGCTCGTTGCGTCCGCGTCGGCGAGCGTCGCGGCCTGCCATTTGGAGAGCACGAAGTCAGACATCTCGGGCCCTCGAATTCTGCATCCCGGGACGCGTCAATTCGCGCGGAATTGCACCTCGGTCCCGGCCGGCCTTGCGAGCTCCACGTGTATGTTCACGTGTACATTCGCGACCGGTTCCACCGGTTTTGGGGGCCCCTTCGTACCGGTTGCTTCGTTGCGGAAGGCCCGACGGGCCGGGATATTCCGGTTTTTCCGGCCCTCGGTTCGCAGGTCTTTGGAACCGGTTGTGGTGGTTCGAATCCACCCGGGCCAATGACCCTCTTTCGCGCCGAGTTCCCGGGGGTGCCCATGCCGAATGCCGCCGCACCGGGTCGCGAGCATCGCGAGGCGCCTCCTTCGCGACGGCGTCGCGTCGGCCGGTCGTCTCCCGGCGGCCTCGGGTCGATCTCCCGGCGGGGGGCGTGCGCC
>JANQNV010000167.1 GCA_028279425.1 Longimicrobiales bacterium
GACGGGGTTGCCGCCCGGCCGGGGGCGAGAGAGCGACCCGTGGCGGACCGCGCGGTCGGCGACGGATTCGTCGCCACGACCGGGGCTCCGTTCCGCGGCCGAGCCGTGCGACCGCCGGCGCTTCCGCCTCGTGCGCCGGGTGACTCCTTGTACACCGGTCCTGCCGGGCCCTGGGCCCAGGGGCTCACGGAGCGCCGACCGCCCACCACGACCGCTCCACCGCCCCAGCCGCCCCAGCCACCCGCCCAACGCGAGCCGCCCCAGGCGCCGAAGCCTCGGTTCCAACCCCAACCGCCGCCCCAACCCCACGCATTGTTCCACCCGTTGTTCCAGCCCCAGCCCGCCCAGGGGTCCTGCGCCCAGAAGGGACCCCACGTGGGCCAGAACGGATCAACCGTGTGAATCAGGCCACCCGCCCAGACGTCGACCCCGACGCCCCAGCCGCCGCCCCAGCCTCCGCCCCAGGGGCGAAAGAAGCGGTTGCGGTTGAAGAAGCGGTTCGCGGCGACGCCTCGGTAGCCGAAGGTCGGGCCCGCGACGATGCAGTCGTAGTACCAGGCCGAGCGCCACGTGGTCGTGAAGGTCCACACGTCCCACGCCCATGGGTCGTAGTAGGCCGCACAGCCCGGTGCACCACCGAAGGCGGCCGACCCGTGGTATCCACCTCGAAAGCCGTAGTCGTAGTGTGCGTCCCAGCCGGTATACAGCCCGAGGCCGCCACCCCCGAAGAGGGGAGCCCCGGTCGAAACGGAGACGCCCGTCCAGGTGCCACCGCCGCCAGCGGCGAAACCGAACCCGACCCCGTCCCAGAGGCCGCTGCCGAACCCGAGACCGAACGAAAACCCCTGTCCCGCCGCTCCGGCGGGAAGAAGGGCGAAAGAAAGCGCCGCCGCGGCGAATCGAACGCGTATCGTACGCACCGTACCTGACCTCCGATAGTTGGACTCGCCCGCGTTAGGAGCAGGGACCGTGCCAGCCGTGGGCCGTCTCGACCAAGCTGTTGTACTCCGGACGGTTAGGCCGGTCTCAGGTGGCGTTGGCACCACCGAGCGCCAACGATTCTGTCCGACCCGGTGGACACCTGCCACACCAAGTGTGGCGCGAGTGGGACGCCCCACGTATTCAACCGGCCAACCATCGAACCACGAACCAGATCAGCGCAGCGCCGAGGAAGGGGGTCGCTGTGAGGAGGAGCCGGGCGAGCGGCCCGGCCGGTACGGTGTCCTCGTGATCCTGGGAATGTCGCACTTGCCCTGCCGCGCCCGAGGTGGAAGATTAACCTCCGTACCCGATAGCCATGGCACTCGTTCACTTCGGTCGCCGCTTCGGGTTTCCGACTCTCCTCTCGGAGGGTCGAGCCCCCTCACCGAAGACGCTGCATCGGACGGGCCCACAGGCCATGGGGTCGAGTTCGGACGGTGCCGGCCCCCCTTCGCGATTGGTCCGAGGGGTTCATCTGCCGGGTCGGGCTGGGCTCGATCAAGCGCCCTCATCACGGCGAGCTCGCGGACGACCCGCGAGGCGCCCGACGAATCCCACAACGACGACGAACAGACGTGAGCGACGAATCCCCCCTTGGGGTCCTGGAAGTGCTGGGTGGTGGCTCGGGCTTCATTCGCCGGCCGGAGGCTGGCTACGTACCGAGCAAGGAAGACATCTACGTCGGCTCCAGGGTCATCAACAAGTTCGGCCTGCGAACGGGCGACGAATTGAGCGGAGTGGTCGGCAATCGACCCAAGTCCGGCAAGAGCCCGCCTCTGCAACATCTCCGCACGGTCAACGGCCGCCCGCCGGAAGACGCCAAGAACCGACCGGATTTCGATCGCCTCAGCGCGATGCACCCCGACCATCAGCTTCGGCTCGAGTGCGGGCGCACGATCATGGGCCAGCCGGACCACACGAATCGCGTGATCGATTTGTTCTGCCCCTTCGGCAAGGGCCAGAGGGCGATGATCGTCGCCCCGGCGAAGGCCGGTAAGACCACCGTCCTGCAGTCCGTGGCCGAGGGGATCGTCACCAACAACCCCGAGTGCACCCTCTTCATCCTGCTCGTGGACGAGCGCCCCGAAGAGGTGACCGAGATGGAGTCCGTCGGATTCGGGGAGGTGATCGCCTCCACCTTCGATCGGCAGGCCGACCGACATACCCAGGTGGCCGAGATGACGCTCGAACGGGCCCGCCGTCGGGTGGAGCACGGTGAAGACGTCGTCATCATTCTCGACTCGATCACGCGCCTCGCCCGCGCGTACAACACGTCGGAGCAGGGGAGTGGCCGTACCCTTTCGGGTGGGTTGGACGCGCAGTCCCTCGAGAAGCCGAAGCGTTTCCTGGGGAGCGCCCGCAAGATCGCCGATCACCAGGGGGGTGGCTCCCTCACGATCATCGCGACGGCCCTCGTCGATACGGGAAGCCGGATGGATCAGGTGATCTTCGAGGAGTTCAAGGGCACCGGCAACAGTGAACTCGTGCTGTCTCGCGAACTGGCCGATCGTCGGATCTTTCCCGCAATCGACCTCAACGCGTCGGCCACGCGGAAGGAAGAGCTTCTGCTCGATCCCGACTACCTCGACCTGTCGAGAGCCCTGCGCCGGCAGCTCGCGGGGGTGGGGAATTCCGAGGCGATGACGGAGCTTCTCGGCGTGATGAAGCGAATGCCGACCAACCAGGATCTGGTCGACTACTACAAACAGCGCGTGTAGCCTCGACGGCGCCCCGGCGAGCGCCGTCGCGCCGTGTTATCGCCCCGTGGTCGCGAGGAGTTCGGCCAGGGTCGCCAGGCTTTTTTCCATCTCCCGGCCCTGGAGGCGCTCCATGCCGAGCGCCATGTAGGCGAGAACCGGATTCCAGCCGAAATCGCCACGTTCGGTCCAGGCCAGGCGCGTCCCCTCGGTGACCGGTGTGAGAGTCACCTGGCCCTCGGTCACGAGGGCGCCGTCTTCCACGAGCACCTCGTAGGCCACACGGCGCTGGGGAGTGGTTTCCGTAATGCGCCACTCGCCCTGGCCCCACTCGTCGTCGTCCCAGCGAAGCGTCGCCCCCGGGCCCCGTGCAGGCCCAGAGCGGGTTCCCTCCACCTCGGCCAGCGGGGCCCAGCTCGCCCACCCTTCGACCGAGTCGAGGTAGTCGAAGACCGCCTCGGGTGCGGCGCGGATGGTCACGTCGCGCTCGGTCTCCCAGGTGCCCGGCAGGACGAACCCGCCGATCACGAACCCCAGCAGCAGCAGCGCGATGATCGAGATGAGCCATCGGAAGAACTTCATCGTGCGCCCGCCGTGAGGGTCCGAAGGAGTTGCTCGAAATACGGCCAAACCGTCTGGGCGATTCGCAGGTGGCCTTCGGCCGTGGGGTGGATTCGATCGGCCTGGTTGAGTTCGGGTACGCCGGCCACGCCATCGAGGAGGAAGGGGACCAGCGCCACCTCCTTCGCGCGGGCCACGTCGGCGAAGACGGTCCGGAAGCGTTGCGTGTACTCGACCCCGAGGTTGGTGGGCGCCTCCATTCCGACGAGAAGAATGCCGGCGTCCGGCCAGCGACGCCGGGTGCGGTCGACGATCTCGGAGAGGTTGTCGGACAGCGCTTCGGTCGGTTGCCCGCGCAGGCCGTCGTTGGCGCCGAGCTCGATCACCAGAAGGCCGACCGGCTCCGAGATCGCCCAGTCGAGGCGGGCCAACCCGCCCGCGCTGGTATCGCCGCTCCGGCCTGCGTTGACGACCTCGACCGCGAGCCCGGCGCTGTCGGCCATGCGCCCCAGCCTCTCGGGCCAGCGGTCCTCCGCCATGCGCAGCCCGAGACCCGCCGTCAGACTCGTCCCCAGGAAGACGACCCGAGGGGCCGCTGCGGTGGCGTCGTTGGCGGAAGACGGAACCGGCGGTGCCTCGGCGGTGTCGGCATCGCGAACCGTGGCTGCGATGCCGGCGCTCGTGCCGTCGACGTCCGAGGCCCGCCCGTTGGTGCGGCCGTCTTCGCAGCCCACGAAGACGAGGGTCACCCACATCGCCGCCACCGCCTTCACGCTGATCCGAAGCCGCATATGATCGTCGCTGAGCACCTTGTGAAGACCTACCGAAGCGGGGGGCGCCCGCTGCCCGTCCTGGAGGGGGTCGACCTGTCGATCGATGCCGAGAGTTTCGTTGCCATCGTCGGTCCCTCCGGCACCGGCAAGACGACTCTACTCGGCCTCCTGGCAGGCCTCGACGAGCCCACCGGAGGCCGCGTCCTCCTGGCCGGAGAGGACCTCTTCGCGCTCACCGAGGACGGCCGAGCGGAGTTTCGCGCCCGAAACGTAGGGTTTGTGTTCCAGACGTTCCACCTCCTGCCCACACTCACGGCACTCGAAAACGTGATGGTGCCCCTCGAGCTGATGGGCCGGGAGCGACCGCGGGACTACCGCGAGCGGGCCCGGCAGCTCCTGGAGCGGGTCGGCCTGGGCGACCGGCTCGACCACTATCCGACCCAGCTATCGGGCGGCGAGCAGCAGCGCGTCGCGCTCGCTCGTGCTTTCGCCAATCGGCCCCGCATCCTTTTCGCCGACGAGCCGACCGGGAATCTCGATCCCAAGACCGGCGCCACCGTCGTGGCCCTGATGGAGGAGCTCAATCGAGAGGAGCGCACGACACTCGTGCTCGTGACACACGACCTCGAACTCGCGGAGCGTGCCCACCGCATCCTCGTGCTCGGCCGCGGGGGGATCGCATCCGACACCGCGGGTCACGCGGCCCCACCCCCGCAGGCCGTCGCCCCGTGAACTGGTTTCCGCTGAGGTTGGCCTGGTGGGAGGGCCGGGCCAGTCTGCGTCGGGTGGGGCTGTATGGTCTCTCGATCACCCTCGGCGTGGCGGCACTCGTCGCCGTCCGGAGCTTTCGGGAAGACGTCGAACGCTCGGTCAAGGCGCAGTCCCAGGTGCTGATGGGCGCGGACGCGAAATTCGAGGCCGATCAGCCCTTCCCGGATTCGGTCGTCGCGATTCTCGACTCCCTCCGCGCCGGGGGCGCCGGGACCGCCGACGTCGTGCACACCATCTCGATGGTGTCGGCCCCCAGGTCGGATGGCCTGCGCCTCCTGCAGGTTTGGTCGGTCGACGGCGAGTGGCCCTTCTACGGGCCCGTCGCCTCCGAACCGGAGGGGGCGTGGGATCGAACCGACGACGACGGCGCCATCGTCGACCGCGCCGTCCTCACGCAACTCGATGCCCGCGTGGGCGACTCGATCACCGTGGGCCTGATCGACGTGGTGATCCGCGCGGTGGTCGACGACCTGCCGACGGACCCCGGCTTCCAGTCGGCGGTGGGACCGCGGGTATGGCTCACCCCCGCGGCACTCGATCGGGCAGGCCTCCTCGGCTTCGGCTCCCTCGCCCGGTGGGACACCTATATCCGGTCCGACGATCCCGCTTCGCTCGAGGTCCTCGACGAGCGGTATGATCTCCTGCTGGAGGGGGCGGGCATCGGCTTCTCGACGGCCGACCAGCGCGCCCGTCGGCTGACGCGCGCCGTCGGGTTTCTCGGTCGGTACCTCGGTCTCGTCGGGCTCGGCGCCCTCCTGCTCGGGGGGATCGGGGTCGCCAGCGCCATCCACGTCTTCGTGAAGGAGCGGGTGACGCAGGTCGCGGTCCTGCGATGCCTGGGGGCCCGGCAGACCGGGGTGTTTCTGGCCTATCTCGCCCAGGCCGCTGCGCTGGGCTTCCTGGGTGCGCTGGCAGGGGTCGTGCTCGGTGTGGGCATCCAGCTCAGCCTGCCGAGCCTCCTCGCGGGGGTGCTCCCGGTCGATGTCGAGCCCCGGATCTCCTGGTCGACGGCTGCTGCCGGGCTGGGTCTCGGGGTGTGGGTGGCCGGGATCTTCGCCCTCCTCCCCCTTCTGGCGGTCCGTGACGTCCCGCCGCTCCGGGCGTTTCGCCACACGGTCGAGGGGGGGACACGAGCGCTCGCGCCCAGCCGGGTGCTCGCCGTGCTGGCCCTGGCGGCCTCGGTCGCGGCCCTGGCCGTTCTCGAGGCACCGAGCGCCGAGGAGGGGCTCGGCTTCGCGCTGGCCCTGGCCTTCACGACCGGCGCCCTGTGGCTCGTGGGTACGGGGGCCATTCGGCTGTCGCGGCGCCTGTTTCCTGCAGGCGCCCCGTACCCGATTCGACAGGGATTCTCGAATCTGTTCCGCCCCGGCAATCAGACGGTGTCGATCACGCTCGCGCTGGGCTTCGGCGCGTTCATCGTCGGCACGGTCCTGCAGGTCCAGGGCAACCTGGGGCGCGTACTGTCGCTGGATGCGGGGGAGGGTCAACCCAACCTGCTGTTGTTCGACGTTCAGCCGGATCAACGCGAGGGCCTGATGGATCTCCTCCCGCAGGAGTCTCGCGCGGGGACCGAGGTGACGCCTCTCGTCTCGGCTCGGCTGACCTCGATCGGTGGCGTCGACGTGGAAACCCTGCGGGTGGAAGGTGGTGCGGAGGCGCCCGCCGGGTGGGCGGTCCGACGCGAGTACCGTCACACCTGGCGCGACGAGGTGACGTCGGCCGAGTCCGTGGTCGCGGGAGCATGGTGGCCCGATGCGCAGCCCGCGCCCGACGGGGTCGCGCGCATCTCGATGGAACGCGACCTCGCCGAGGAACTGGGTGTGGGGCTGGGAGATCGGATCGCGTGGGAGGTGGAGGGGCGCAGAATTCCCTCGGTCGTCACCAGTCTCCGGGTCGTCGACTGGGATCGCTTCCAGACCAACTTCTTCGTGGTGTTCGAACCGGGGACCCTCGATGACGCGCCGGCCAGTTGGGTGGTGCTGACCCGGTTGGCCGATGCGGAGCGCCTCGATCGCTTTCAGCGCGATCTGGTGCGGGCCTACCCCAACGTCTCGGCCATCGACCTCAGTCGGGTGCAGGAGGCCGTCGAGGGCATTCTCTCACGGGCACAGCAGGCGGTGGCGTTTCTCGCCGGCTTCGCGGCGCTGGCCGGGCTGGTGGTGCTCGCGGGCGCCCTCGCCGCGTCCCGCCACCAGCGCGTACGGGAAGGGGCTCTGCTGAAGACGCTCGGAGCACGCCGGCGCCAGCTGCTCACGGTCTTCTTTTCGGAGTACCTCGCGCTCGGGGCTGTCGCGGCGGCGAGTGGGCTGACCCTTTCGGTGCTGTCGGCGTGGGCGCTGATCTCGCAGGTGTTCGAGTTCGAGTACGCCCTCGATCCGGGCATCCCTGCGCTGGTCGCTCTCGCGATCGCAGGGCTGACGGTGGTGACGGGGCTGGTCGGGAGCCGGGGCCTCCTCGACCGACCTCCACTCCCCACGTTGCGAGACCTCGTCGACTGACGAGCCTCAGGCCGCAGAGGTGCGGAGCCTCTCGAGTTCACCCGGCTCGACGGTGATCGAGACCGGGTTTCCGCAGGCATCGCAGGGAATCCGGTGCGGCATCTTGAGCGGCGGGGCACCGGAGAGGTTCAGCCCCGCGCCGCACCGAGGGCAGATCCCTTCGACCCCGACGAAGGTGAAGCGCTCTCCCCACTTCCGCAGAGCCATGTAGAGGCCGCCGCCGCCCGCTCCCACCGCCCAGGGGGCGTGTGGCGGTAGAATGCCGAGAATCGGAGCGAGCACGATACCACCGACGAGAAAGGGAGCCGCTCTCACCGCGCGCCAGCGGGTGGTACGCGGCACGAGTGTGAGTTGCACCGACGTGGGATCGTGGCCGAAGACCTGGGCCTTCGCCGAGACGGTGGTCGGAGAGGAGGGTGCGGCCACGGCGCAGATGGGAGGCTGTGGAAGGAGGTTGCGGGCAACCGGTCGCCCCGGGGGCCCCGGGCTACTATCTTGGGGTTCGAGCACTCAGAAGCCAATGGGCCGGCGTCGTTTCCCGGCCCTCAGCCCCAGTTCCCCGGCTCGTGACCGTTTCTTCGCCCGGACCCTCCGACGACGGCGTCGCAGCCTTTCCGCGCGACGTCGCCGAGTTTCTGTTGGAGCTGTCCATCGGCATCCACCGTCACGCGATGTATCCCCCGGAGCACCCGTCGCTCCAGCCCGTCGCCGAGTCGGTGCTTCAGCGGCTCGAGCCCGTGCTGGCGGAGCGTCACCTGGTGCGGATCGGCGTCCTGCGCGAGAGCTTCGTCATGTCGGATGCAGGGACCGACGTCGAGTCGGATCGCCGGCACCCCGTCCTTCGTGAGTTGGCGGCGCGCTTCCACAGCCACGAGGTGGCCGCGGTGTCGTTCGGTGAAGGGGTCGCGGCCGGCGAGATCAAGGACTTCCTCGCACGCGTGGCACCCGAGGTGGATCGGGGCGCCTGGCCCCTCGGGCAGCGCCAACGAGCGGGGGCCGTATCGTGGCGCCACATCCTGATCGAGCCGCTGGCCTACGACGAGCTGACCCTCGACGCGGGGCGCACCTCCGACGAGGAAGCGAACGTCGACGAATTGTGGCGGGCCCTCGTGCGTTCTGCGGGGAGCCATCTCGATCCCCAGAAGCCCGGGGTGTCCGGTCGTCTCGCGACCGCCCTGAAGGCCCAGGCCGACGACGCCCTTCAGGTGCGATTGGTGGGGGGCTACCTCGCCCCGCTGGTCGACGCGCTCGCCGAAGTGGAGCCCGGACGACTGCACGGAATCCGGCGGGGTCTCGCGGACTTCATCGGCTCGCTCGACCCTCGCACTCGCGCGGCCCTGTTGCGAGAGGGTGGCGACATGCGGTGGCGACGTGGACTCGTGACGTCGGCGAGCCACGCACTCGATCGGGAGGCCGTGCTCCAGCTGCTCGACTCGGCGGCGGAGGCGTCTGGACAGACGATCTCCACTTCGATGACCCGACTCCTCACCAAGCTCGCCACGCACAAGGGGGGCGGCGAGGGAGAGAACCGTGCCGACGGAGCGCTGCGCGAGAACATTCGCGCACTGTTGGACGACTGGACGCTCGAGGATCCCAATCCCGACGCGTACAGCCGCATGTTGGATCGGATGGCGCGCGTGGCTCCGGAAGGGGATGGCGACGGTGACCCCTCGGCCCTGCTCGAGATTGCGGAGCGCGTCGTCATCATCGGCCTCGAAATCGACGAGTGGTCGTCGAGCGGCGATCGGGCGCTCGTGACGCTTCTCGATGCGGGCCGCCTCTCCTTCGTCTTCGAGGTCGCCGATCAGGTGCCGCGCAACGACGCCACCGATCGCTTGCTGGAGACACTCCGCAGGCCCGCCCTCGTGCGGAGGGCCGTGGGGAGCCACACGGTCGAGCCGGCGGCACTGAAGCGCCTGGCGCGCTCGACCGGTCACGCAGCGATTCCGCCGTTGGTCGACGGACTCATCGCCTCACAGAACAGGGCGGCGCGCAAGGCGATTTTCGACACGATCGTGCTCTTCGGCGACGCGCTCGTCCCGGAGGTGAAGGCGCGGCTGCCCAGCCCGTACTGGTACGTGACGCGCAACCTGCTCAACCTGCTCGCCTCCGTGCCCGGCGACGCGGCCGTCGACGCCATGCCGTTTCTCGACGATAGCGACCCGCGGGTGCGACGTGCTGCGCTCTCGTTGGCGCTGCGGTCGTCGGAGCAGACCGAAGAGGCACTCGTTCGCGCCCTCGGCGACCGGGACGAGCGTCTGGTGGAACGCGCGCTGATCCGCTTCCGGGGGGCCCCCACACCGGAGGTGCTCCGGACGGTGGTGACCCGCGTCATGCTGGCCGAACGCAGCCCCGATCTTCGGGTTCTTGCGATTCGCGCGCTGACCGGGCAGCACTCGCCCATGGTGCGCGAGTCGCTCCTGGAGGTGGTCGTACAGGGCTTCCGCCGGGCCGACCTGGAGGTCGCGGGACACGCCTCCGTCGTGGCGGCCGCGCTCGACGAGTTGAAGCTCGGGTGGCCGCAGGCCCCGGACGTGCGCGACCTCCTCGAGCAAGCTGCGGCTTCCACGTCTCCGGTCCTCCGGGCGCTCGTGTCCCGGCGGGCGACGCGGCAGGGGGGCTCGGCCCATGCGTGAGGCGCGTGAGGCCCTGCGCGCTCTGGGTCGGGCCATGGCCGCGTTCGGTACGTACTCGGCCGGGCATCCCTCGAGGGATCGGGCTCTCGATGATCTGTTCGAGTCGCTGGCCCGGCTTCAGGAAGACACGCCGAAGCCGGCGTACTCGTTCATCGAAGGCGAGATCATCTTCGGGGCCCAGCCGCTCCGTGGCGAAGGGGATTGGCCCTGGGCCCCCCGCCTGGAGGCCGTCGGTGTGCAGCGGGTCGAATTCGTCTCCGCCGTCGACCGGGACGATGTCGCCGCCTTCGTGGGGGAGCTGTCCTGGCGACTCCGCCGCGGCCGCGACGACGCCGAGGAACTCCGGACCCCGCCGCCCACGGGGATTCGCTACGGGCTCGTCTTCGTTGAAGGCGAACATGATGGGGCCGGGTCGGGCGAAGCGGAATCACCGGGGATCCGGCCCATCGACCTCCGCCCCGAGGTCGAAGCCGTCGCCTGGATCGAAGAGGAGTTGCGCGGAGGAGCTCGCCTGCACCTCGCCGAGGCCGAGACGGTGATCTCGACTCTTACGCAGGCCATGCACGGGCAGGAGGCGATGCTTCTCCCGCTGGTCCGACTGAAGGAATTCGATCAGTACACGACCACCCATACCCTGAACGTCAGCGTGCTTGTGATGGCGCTCGCCAGTGAACTGGAGCTGTCGGCGGCGCAGGTTCGAGAGCTCGGGATCGCCGCGCTCCTTCACGACATCGGGAAGATTCGTATCCCGACCGGGGTGCTCAACAAGCCGGGGGCCCTGACCGACGACGAGCGGAAACTGATCCAGGACCACACCGTCGAGGGCGCCCGCCTGCTTCTCGAACAGGACGCCGATCTCGACCTGGCCGCGATCGTCGCGTACGAACACCATCGCCGGGTCGACGGGGGAGGGTATCCGGAGATGCGGGTGGGGCGCCGGTGCCACGACGCGAGCGATCTCCTGCACGTGTGCGACGTATACGACGCACTCCGTACCCACCGCCCCTATCGCGACGGCTGGTCTCACGAACGGGTGATGTCGTATCTCGCCGAGGAGGCCGGCACCGAGTTCCGCGAAGACATGGTGACGGCCTTCACACGGATGATGTCGAAGTGGTCGGAGGCGCCCACCAAGCTCGAGGGTGCGTCGCCCTCGGACCCCGTCTCGACCCCCGACGTCAGCTCCCCGCCCGGCTGAAGCGCTCGAGCCGCTCGACGGCCTCGTGAAGCGTCTCGAGCTTCTTGCAGAAGGCGAACCGTACGAGGTGCCGCCCGAGCTCCGGCTCCGAGAAGAAGCTCGACCCGGGGACGGGAGCCACCCCGGCGACCCGAGCCAGGGTGCGGCTGAAGGTGACGTCGTCCTGCCCCTCGGCGAGCGAGGAGATGTCGGCCATGACGTAGTAGGCTCCCTCGGGGGCTCGGCAGTTGAAGCCGGCCTTCTGCAAGCCGGGGACGAGTAGGTCACGTCGCTCCCCGTATTCGGCGCGGAGGCCCTCGTAGTAGCCGTCGTCGAACGTCTCCATCGCGTGGGCCACGGCATCCTGGAGGGGGGCGGGTGCGCCGACGGTCAGGAAGTCGTGCACCTTCCGGATCGCGTCGGTGAGATCGGGCGGTGCAACGATGGTCCCCACCCGCCAGCCCGTGACCGCGAACGTCTTCGACGCCCCGCTGACCGTGATCGTGCGGTCGCGCATCCCCGACAGGGTGGCGAGCGGGATGTGGCGGCCCTCGTACGTGATGTACTCGTAGATCTCGTCCGTGATCGCGATGAGGTCGTGCGTGCGACACAACCGCGCGATGCTCTCGAGTTCGGCCCGGTTGAAGACGCGGCCGGTCGGATTGTTGGGACTGTTGATCACGATGGCCCGTGTGCGACGCGAGACGCGATGCGCGAAGGCGTCGGCGTCGAACTGCAGATCCGGCTCCGTGAGCGGGACGAACACCGGCGTTGCGCCTGCGAGCACTGCGTCGGGCCCGTAGTTCTCGTAGAACGGCTCCGGGATGAGCACCTCGTCGCCGGGATCGAAGAGGGCGAGGAAGATCGCGGCCATCGCCTCGGTCGCCCCGCAGGTCACGACGACCTCGCGATCCGGGTCCACCTCCATCCGATACGCGTCGCGGTAGCGCCGCGACAGGGCAGCGCGGAGTCGAGGAGTACCCCAGGTGATCGCGTACTGGTTGTGGTCGGCCTGCACGGCGCGACACGCCGCTTCCTTCAGTGCGTCGGGGGCCGGGAAGTCCGGAAAACCCTGGGCGAGATTCACGGCGTCGTGCTCCCGCGCGACTCTCGTCATCTCCCGGATGACGGATTCCGAGAAGGTGGACGACCGCTGAGAGGTGCGCTGAATGGCCATACGGAGAGGGGTGGAGGGAGGGAGGACTCCGAGAGTCTGCCGCTCCCCCCCGCCGGGGGCAACCGGCGAGGGTGGTGTCGGCTCGCCGGCCGCGCACGAGTGGCAGGGATCGGTTCGCCCCGTATACCTTCCCGACATGTTGCCCTCCTGGTCTCGTCTGCGAGCATGCCGCCCCCTCTGGCCGAGCCCCCCCGTGGTGGCCGCGACGTGCGTGATGCTCGCGCTCCTGGCCGGGCCCATCGCCGGGCAGGGGGTGCTCGTCGTGGAGGGACGCGCGGGCTGGGCGCTCCCACGGGGCGCATTCGATCGGCCGCTCCCGGATACGGAGCTGGCGGCGGGTCCGGGCACGGGTGTGCACTTCGCGCTGCGCCGGGGATCGAGGGTGTACGTCTACCTCGGCTTCTCTCAGCTGCGCTTCGACTGCGCGGGTGCGGCGTGCCGGGGCTCCTGGATCTCTACGCAGTGGGACTCGGGAGTCCGGGTCGACCTCCGCACCCGTGGAGTGGTGCCGTGGATCCGGGTCGGCGTCGTGAGCCCCAGCGTCGAACACGTACCGGGTGAGCGGGGCGGGGCCCGGGGATGGGGGGGCGAGGCAGGTGGAGGCGTGCGGGTTCCGATGACCGAGCGGCTGTCGCTGAGTCCCGGGATACGGTTCGGGGTCGCCGATGTGTCACGCGACGAGCGAGACGATGTGTCCATGCGGTTCGTCGTGGCCGACCTCGGCCTCGTGGTGGCGTTTTGATGTGGTGGAGCCGGAAGGTGCGTAAGGGGCTCGGCGCGTCGGTGGGTGGCGTCCTGTTCTGTCTGGTCGCCGGGGCGTTTCTCACCCCGCTGCGGGCGGAGGTGGTCCGGGTCGTCGTGGATCGCCGCGAGGCGTTGCTCGACGGTCGCCCCTTCGGTGAGGCCGGCGCCTACGAAAAGCTGACCGGTCGTATCCTGTTCGCCTTCGACCCGGCCGACCCCGCCAACGCCCGGGTGGTCGACCTCGACCTGGCGCCGCGCAACGCGGAGGGCAAGGTGGAGGTGTGGGCCGCCTTCGTGGTACTCCAGCCCGTCGAGCCGGGGCGTCGGCGCGGTGTGGCCTGGGTCGACATCGCCGAGGGTGGGGTGGGGCGGTCGCTCGAGCTTCTCGGGGGTGCGGCGGAGCGCACGGCCGACCCGACCGAGGAGCGCCACGTGGGGGACGGGCTGATCCTCGACGAAGGTGTCACGCTCGTGTGGGTGGGCTGGGAGGCCGCCACACCCGCGGTATCGGGAGGGTTGAGTCTCCCGGTCCCCACCGCGAGGGAGGCCGACGGAGGCCCGGTCGTCGGCTGGGTTCGGGTGGCCTGGCAGGTCGAGGAGGCGCAGGAAGAACTCGCGCTCGCATCACCGGAGCAGGCCCCGTATCCCGTCGCGGTACCGGATGCCCCCGTCCACACGCTGACCGTGCGGGACGCTTCGACGGGAGCGCCGGACACGATCCCCAGCGACCAGTGGGAGTTCGTGGTCGCACCGGATGGACCGGCGGCGGGCCTCCCCGGTGGGATCCGGCTCGCCGAGGGCTTCGAAGCGGGGCGGCTCTACGAGCTGGTGTATCGTGCCGAGGACCCTCGGGTGACCGGGTTGGGTTTCCTGGTCGTGCGCGACGTCGCGGCGTACTCCCGCTACGACCTGAGGAGTGAGTTTCCCACCGACGCGGCCGTGGCCTTCGGCGTCGACGGTGGCGCTCGGTTCCTGCGGGACTTCGTGCGCGAGGGCTTCAACGTCGACGAAACGGGTCGAGGCGTGTTCGATGCGGTGTGGACGCACGGGGCGGGTGCACGCGGCTATGGGTACAACGTGCGCTTCGGCCCCTCGCCTCGGGGTGTGGACCACCACCGGGCGCTGTTTCAGCCGGATGCCGTCTTCCCCTTCAGCATCCAGGAGCAGGCCGATCCCGTGACGGGGCGGACCGAAGGGTTGATCGATCGCCTGCCGTCGACCGCGACCCCGCGTACGATCGCCACCCTGACCGATGCCGACTATTGGCGGCATGGCGCTGCTCTGACCCACACTTCGGTCGACGGTCTGCGCGATCTCGACACCGATTCACTTCACCGGGTCTACGCTCTGGGCGTCGGGCGAGGTCACGCGGAGGGCTCGGGAGAAGCCGCGCGCGCTCTCCGAGCCGTCGCCATCGCCGTCAACGCCTGGGTGGCCGACGACGCGGCGCCCCCGCCGTCGCGCGTACCGCGCATCGCCGACGGGACGCTCGTGCCCGTGGAGGCGATGGCTCCCCGTGCGGGTGGGGAGATCGCAGGACGAGGGGAGGGACGCTTCCATCGCCTCGACTTCGGGGAGCGCTTCCAGAGCGACGGCATCACCGACCGGCAGCCCCCGGGGATCGGCCCTCCGTACCCGTTTCTGGTGCCCCAGGTTGATCGCGTCGGCAATCCCCTCGGCGGTGTTCGGCCCGTGTCGGCGCGCGTTCCGCTCGCTACTCGGCGTCTCGACGCGGAGGCACTCGCGCTCCCCCTCGACGAGGAGTCGGCCCGTGCCACGGGCGACGATCGGCCGAGTATCGAAGCGTTGTACGGAAGTGAGGCCGGCTACCTCGCCCGGGTTCGTTCCGCCCTCGAGGCGATGATCGGGGAGCGGTTCCTGCTGGAACGCGACCGCGAGGCCGTGATCGCCGAGGCGCGGGACGCGTGGCAGTGGCTGATCAGCCGTTAGGCCTCCGCCTTCACCAGCCGTCGAGAGGCGTCGTCGGCTCGGCGTCGTCGCGGGCGGCCGAGGCGTGGATGGGTCGAAAGTCGTCGAGGTGATCGAGCACGAGGTCGGTGAGCGTCGGGTCGAAGCGCCGCCCTCTGTGGTCGCGCAGGTAGGCCTCCACCTCGCTCCACGGGAGAGCCGGTCGGAAGGCGCGGTCGTGCGACATCGCATGGATGACGTCGGCGAGGGCCACGACCCGAGCGGCGAAGGGGATCTCCTCGCCGACGAGCCCGTCGGGGTACCCCGTGCCGTCCCACCACTCGTGATGCCAGGCGACCCCGTCGAGGACCACCCCGTCGTCCATGAGCGGTTCGAGGATGCGTCGGCCGGTCCGGGCGTGGGCGCGCACGATGGCGTGTTCTTCGTCGGACAGCGCGCCTGCCTTGTTCAGAATCTGGTCGGGGACCCCGATCTTGCCCACGTCGCGCAGCTCACAGGCGAGGCGCAGGAGATCCGGGTCGACCGCCGGCGCGCCCCCGGCCGCGTGCAGCTCGAGCAGTCGGATGGCGAGCGCGGCGACCTGACGCCCCTGACCGCGGATGTAGGGATCGCGAGCCTCGACGGCAGCGACCACGGCGCGCGCACTTCGGAGAATCGCGTCGCGCGTCGCCGATTCGCGGTGGCGACCTTCGGCGCTGAGGGGGCGAGCGTCGATCGCGCGTTCCAGCGCCGCCGCACGCTCCTGCATCATCTGCGAGAGATGCGCGCGGAGTTGCCCCGGGTCGAGCGGCTTGAAGAGCGTCCGATCGGCGCCCGCGTGAACGGCGTCGGCCGTCACGCGTGCGTCCTGCAGCGGGGTGAGGGCGAGGATCTGCAATCGCGGCCAACGTCCCCGAGCGATGCGAACGACCTCCTGGGCGGAGCCGTCCGGGAGGTGCATGTCGGCGGCGAGGAGGTCGAAGTCACGTGTGAGGCAGCGCATCGCCATGGCGGCCGACCGAGCCGTAACGACTTCGAGACCGAGGCCCGTCGCCATGGCCCCGATGACCTCGATGGCCTCGGCGTCGTGGTCGACCAGCAGCATGGAGCCGACCGGCTCGCCCTCGGGCTGTCGGCGCTCGGTGACCGCGTCGAGTCCGTCGCCGTCGGGAACCCACGGGCGCCCGCGTGATGCCGCCGCGCCGTCGGGGGGTGTCTCGGGGAGGCCCCCCGACACCTTCACCTGATTTCGGCCCGCGCGCTTGGCTTCGTACAGCGCCGCGTCGGCGGCTCGCAGGAGCGCGGCGCCGTCGTCCACCCCCTCGTCGTAGACCGCGACCCCTGCGCTGACCGTCAGCGGGGGGTCTCCCAGTCTCTCCTCCAGCAGGGCCTCTCGCACCCGGTTCGCGAAGATCGCCGCTCCCTGCGGGTTCGAGCCCGCGAGGACGGCGAGGAACTCCTCGCCTCCGTAGCGCGCCGCGAGGTTCATGCGGCGGGTGTTGGCCTTGAGTACGGTCCCGAACATGCGCAGCGCCTCGTCGCCCGCGCTGTGCCCGTGACGGTCGTTGTACCCCTTGAAGTCGTCGAGGTCGAACAGCACGACGGCAACCGTGCGCCCCCGCTGGGCCGCCGCGAACTCGTCGCGAAGGAAGATGTCGGCGTGACGCCGGTTGGGCAGCCCCGTGAGGAGGTCGGTGAAGGCCATGTCTGCGGCCTCCTCGCGGTCGCGGTGCAGCTGTTCGGCCAGCCAGCCGAGCGCGAGGCTGATGAGGAGGTAGACGGCGACGACCCCGAGCAGCAGATCGGGTGGGGGACGACCGACCCACGCGGCGGCGGCCTGGGTCAGCGAAAGGGTCGCCATGCCGAGGGCCAGCGATGTCGCAACCCCCCGCCAGCCCCGGTAGTAGGCCAGGAGAAATGCGGGGAGGAGCGCCGTCAGCCACAGGAGGGCCGAGTAGCTTCCGAGACTTTCCGGCGCGAAGAACGCCGCGGCGACGGGGGCGGCCAGGGCCGCCAGAGAGAAGAGCAGGGCTCGCCGGGGGACCTGGACCTCGCGCGATGGAACGAAGGTCATGCGTTGAAGGTGTCGCGGCGCGAAGTGGAGGGTCAAGCGCGCCCGGACGCATGGCGCCCGGTTGGGACCGAACCTACGTTGAGCCGCCCCGAAAGCCCGATTCCCCGAAGTGTACCCCACCATGCGACGTGATTCGCTCCCCGCTTCCGGATGCCGAGCACAGCCGCGGCGCGGAGCCGCCCGGCGGTCTCCCGCGATGATGTGGCCCCTGTTCGTCGCGCTCCTCTGGCCGGGACCATGGTCCGCGGTTCCTGCTCGGGCGCAGAGCGTGCAGGGCCTGGAGGCCCTCGCGGTACGCAACGTGGGGCCTGCCGGGATGAGTGGGCGGGTGGCGGCGGTCGCGGTCGTGGAGTCCGATCCCACCTCCATCTTCGTCGGCGCGGCCACCGGGGGCGTATTCCGGTCGCGTGACGGCGGCGTGACGTGGACCCCGGTGTTCGACGAGCAACCGGTGCTGGGCGTGGGGGCGATTGCGGTCTTTCAGCCGAATCCGGATCTCGTGTGGGTGGGGACGGGGGAAGGCAATCCCAGAAACAGCGCCGGGGTCGGCGACGGACTCTTCCGCTCGCGCGATGGTGGCGACACCTGGGAGCGCGTGGGACTCGAGGGGTCGGAGCGTATCCACCGGATCTTGACGCACCCCCACGACCCCGATCGGGTCTGGGTGGGTGTGATGGGACCCGCCTGGAGCGATGGAGATGTGCGGGGCGTCTACCGCACCTCCGACGGGGGCGACACGTGGGAACGGGTGCTCCACATCGACGGTGGCACCGGGGTCGCCGACCTCGTGATGGATCCCTCGAATCCCGACAAGCTGCTCGCGGCCATGTGGGACTACCGCCGGTCGCCCGACTTCTTTCGTTCCGGCGGGCCGGGTAGCGGGCTCTACGTGACCTACGACGGGGGAGATCGGTGGGACCCCGTCGGGGTCGAGGCGGGACTGCCCGAAGGCGACCTGGGGCGCATCGGCGTGGCCTTCGCGCCCTCCGATCCCGACATCGTGTACGCCCTCGTCGAGGCGACCCGCAACGTCCTCCTTCGATCCGACGACGGCGCCCGCACCTTCGAGATCGTGTCGGACCGCCCCAACGTGAACCCCCGTCCGTTCTACTACGCCGACCTGCGCGTCGACCCCTCCGACCCCGACCGTCTGTACTCGCTCCATTCCACGATGCAGGTCAGCCACGATCGCGGGGTCAGCTTCCGGACCGTGGTGCCGTCGGCGATCCTGCACGGCGACGTGCACGAGCTCTGGATCGATCCCGACGATCCCGACCACATGATCATGGGCAACGACGGGGGGATCGGCATTTCGTACGACCGCGGTGAGAACTGGCGCTTCGTCGAGAATCTGACCCTGGCGCAGTTCTACCACATCTCGCTCGATGACGCGGTTCCCTACAACGTCTACGGGGGCCTGCAGGACAACGGCTCGTGGTATGGCCCGAGCGACGTCTGGGAGTCCAAGGGAATTCTCAACGCGCACTGGCGTCGGGTCGGTGGCGGGGACGGCTTTTCGGTGCTCGACGACCCCACGGATCCACGCTACGGCTACTCGATGTCGCAGGGGGGCAACCTCCAGCTCTTCGATCGCTCCACGGGGCGCCGCTTCGGGATTCGACCCGTGGCGGTCGACGGCGAGGCGCTCCGGTTCAACTGGAACGCGGCTCTGGCGGTGGATCCGCTCGACCCGGCCACGTTGTATCTCGGAAGCCAGTTCGTGCATCGGACGCGCGACCGCGGGCGCAGCTGGGAAACGATCTCGCCCGACCTCACGACCGATGATACGTCGAAGCAGCGGCAGGACGTGAGCGGAGGGCTCACCCTGGACGCAACGGGCGCGGAGAACCATACGACGCTCATCGACATCTCCCCGAGTCCGGTCGCCTCGGGGGTGATCTGGGCGGGATCCGACGACGGGAACGTGCATCTCACGCGCGACGCCGGTGCGTCGTGGACCAACGTCGGTCGGAACATGCGGGGCGCGCCCGAGACGGGCTGGGTGGCCGACATCGAACCGTCCCCGCACGATGCCGACGTGGCGTGGGTCGTCTTCGACGAGCACCGCCGCGGAGACTGGACGCCCTACCTCTTCCGCACCGACGACGGCGGGGCCTCGTGGACCCGACTCGGGAGCGAGATCGCCGGGTTCATCCACGCGGTCGAGCACGATCCGGTGGAGCCGAACCTCGTGTTCGTGGGCACGGAGTTCGGGGCGTGGATGTCGCTCGACGGGGGGGCGAGCTGGGAGCGGCTCTCCAGCGTCCCCGCCGTCCCCGTGCGCGATCTCGAGATTCATGCGCGCGACGGCGATCTGGTGCTCGGAACGCACGGGCGGGGCATCTGGATCGTCGATGCCATCCACGCACTGCGTGAGCTCGCCGCCGACCCGGCTCGCGGTGACGAGCCGGTGTGGATCGCGCCGGTGCCCACGACCTACCTCCACCCGACCGCTGAAGCCATCGGCTATCGATCGACGGGGATGGCGATGTGGCAGGGGGAGACGCGCGCCCGAGGGGCCCTGATCACCTACGGGGTGGCCGCGCCGCAGGCGACCGGGGCGGAGATCTCGATCCTCGATGCCGAGGGTCGGGAGGTTGCGGCGCTCCGCGGGTCGGCCGAGGCGGGTCTCAACCGGGTCGCGTGGGATCTCGTCTCCCGCGACCCCGATGGCGCGACCGGGTTGGCCGACGGCGTCGCGGTGTGGCCCGGCGAGTACCGCGTCGAGGTCTCCGTGGGCGAGGCCTCCACCGGCCGGGACTTCGTGGTCCATCCCGATCCGAGGGTTCCCGCCACGGATCTGGTCGCGTGGAGGGAGCGACACGACGCGGTGCGCACCGCCCAGGCCATGGCGGACCTGGCGTCGGAGGCCGCGAGTCGCCTGTCGGAGCTACGCGCCGCGGTGGCCCGTGTCGTACCGCGGCTGAGCGACGATGAAGCCGCGCGGCAGGGGCGAGAGCTCGACGATGCCGTCGCGGCCCTCGAGGAACGCCTCTTCCGGGGGCCCGACTGTCAGGGCATCTGCGGAGGGTCGACGGTGTCGGATCCGGTGCGGGCGGCGGTGGGGCGTCTGCGGGGTGGGGTGGGCGCGGTGGCGCCCGTCGAACGCGCGGCCCTGGCCCTCGCCGAGGAGGCTCTCAACACGGTGCTCGCCGAGTTCAACGCGCTGGTCGAAGGGCCGGGGCGGTCGTTCGCCGGGGTGGTAGCCCGGGCCGAGGTGTCGGCCCTGCCCGACCTCACCCCTCTCGTGATCGGGGGTGGAGGGGCACCGTGAGCGCGCATACTGAGAAGAACGGGGAGGCGGCTCGATGACGGGGTACGACGTGGCGGTGGTGGGGGTGGGTGGCATCGGGTCTGCGGCGCTGTACCACCTCGCCAGCGCAGGACTCAAGGTCGTGGGCATCGAACAGTTCACGATCGCGCACGACCGGGGGTCGTCGCACGGCGAGTCCCGGATCCTGCGCCTCGCCTACTTCGAGGATCCTGCCTACGTCCCCCTCGCGCGGCGCTCGCTGGAGCTGTGGCACATCCTCGAGAGGGAGAGTGGCGAGCGCTTGTTCACGGAGACCGGAGGGATCGACGGCGGCCCCGAAGACGGCCCGATGTTCCAGGGCTCGTTGGCGGCCTGCCTGGAGCACGACCTCCCCCACGAGGTGCTCGACGGCGCAGCCCTCCGCGAGAGGTTTCCCGCGTTCCGGATGCCGCGCTCCCACCGTTTCGTGCTGCAGGGGCAAGCCGGGAGCCTCCACCCGGAGCGGGGCACCGAAGCGCACACGAGGATGGCCGAGGCCATGGGCGCCGAGATGAGGGTCGAGTCGCCGGTCGAGGGGTGGGAGCGGAACGGGGCGGGCGTTCGAATCCATCTGCAGGACGGTGACCAGATCGAGGCCGCCCAACTCGTCGTGACCGCCGGTGCCTGGGCGCCACGGCTCATCGGCGCCGAGGGCCCCCGCCTCCGCGTCGAACGTCAGGTCGTCGCCTGGACGGAGCCGGAAGAGCCGGCGCTGTACGAGCCGGCTCGGTTCCCGGTGTTCAACATCGAGGTGGGTGGTGGGCACCACTACGGGTTCCCGTCGCTCGGTGGCCGTGGGCCCAAATTCGGGCGCTACCGCCACCTGGGGGAGGACACGGACCCCGACCACCTCCGTCGCGAAGCCACCGCCGCCGACCGCAGCCTTCTCTCCGGGTTCACCGACCTGTACATGCACCGCGCGGGCCCGATCGTCGACACCGGCCCGTGCATGTTCACCTGGTCGGATGACGAACACTTCGTGGTGGACCGGATCCCCGATCAACCCGTGGTGGTCGGATGTGGCTTCAGCGGGCACGGGTTCAAGTTCGCGCCGGCCATGGGGGAGGCCATCGCCGCGCTGATCCAGAACCGTGATCCTGGCCCCGATGTGGCACACCTCCAGTGGGGGCGCGCCGCTTTGCGGGCGGCCGAGTGAGGCGCACATGCTGAAGTCGGCGCTGCTGTGGGCATCGACCAACCCGACGATGGCGCAGCGACTCCCGAAGTACGGGTTCGTGCGGCGGGCGGTGCGACGCTTCATGCCGGGTGAGAACCCCGAAGACGCGCTTCGGGAGGGCGGCCGTCTCGCGGGTGAGGGGATCCCGACGCTCGTGACCTGCCTGGGTGAAAACGTCACGACCGAGAGCGAGGCCCAGAAAGTCGTCGACCACTACCGCTCCCTGTCGGCGTCGATCCGGGAGGCGGGGCTCGACATGGAGCTGTCGGTCAAGTTGACCCACCTCGGCCTCGATCAGGGAACGGCGCTGGCGGCGCGCAACCTCGCGACCCTGGCCGGAGAGGCATCGGGAATCGTCTGGGTCGACATGGAAGCCAGTCCCTACGTCGATGCGACGCTCGACGCGTGGCGAGAGGCGCGCGCGCGGCACGACAACGTGGGGATCTGCCTGCAGGCCTATCTGCACCGGACGGAGCGGGACTTCGAGGAGATCCTCTACGAGACGCCGCATGTTCGGCTGGTGAAGGGGGCCTATATGGAGCCTCCGGATATCGCCATGCCACAGAAGTCGGCGGTCGACGAGGCCTTCCGCAAACTGGCGAGTCGAATGCTCCGGGAGCGCCACGCCGGTCGCATGGGGCGTCCGGCCATTGCGACCCACGACGAGCGCCTCATCGGCGATGCCAAGCGGATCGCCTTCGAGATCGGTCTGCCGGCCGACCGATGGGAGATCGACATGCTGTACGGCATCCGGAGCCAGACCCAGCGCACCCTCGTGCGCGGAGGAGTCCCGGTTCGGGTTCTCATCTCGTATGGGACACACTGGTTTCCGTGGTACATGCGGCGGCTCGCCGAGCGCCCGGCCAACGTCGGGTTCGTCCTGCGACAGATGGTGTCGCGCTGAGCCGCTCGGTCGGGACCGACGTCGATAGGCCACCATTCGACCAGGATCCTCGGCGCTGGCGCAGCCTGATGCTGGTGTCGGTCGCGCTCCTCCTTTCGATGAGCGCGTGGTTCACCGCCACCGCCGTCGGGGATGCCTTCGGGGTGCGTTGGGGACTCGATCCGAGCGGCGTCGCCTGGCTCACCACCGTGGTTCAGGTGGGTTTCGTGGTCGGGACCGCCCTGGCCGCCTTGCTCAACCTCGCCGACATCTGGCCGTCGGGGCGCTACTTCGGGCTTTCGGCTTTCGCCGCCGCGGCGGCCAACGCCGCCCTCCTCGTCGCCCCGAGCTACCAAGCGGCGCTTGCGCTGCGCTTCTGCACGGGGTTGTTCCTCGCGGGTGTCTATCCGCCGGCCATGAAGATGATGGCCACCTGGTTTCGGTCTGCCCGGGGACTCGCCATCGGTACCGTGGTCGGCGCGCTCACCGTCGGAAAAGCCGCGCCGTACCTGCTCAAGGGCCTGGGGAGTACCACCGCCTCGGAACCCGTCGTGATCGGAGCGTCGCTCGGCGGGCTGGTCGGGGGTACCCTCATCCTCGTGGCCTACTCCGACGGCCCGTACCGCTTCGCCCGACGACCCTTCGAGTGGCGGCGGGTCGGGCGGGTGCTGCGCGACCCCGCTACGATGTGGGCCACCGGCGGCTACCTCGGTCACATGTGGGAGTTGTACGCGGGGTGGCTTCTGGTCGCACCCTACTTCGCGGCCGTGCTCGCGGCGCGCGGTTCGGCCGATCCGGACGGGGCCGCTGCCCTGTGGGCGTTCGCCGTCATCGCGGTCGGCGGCGTCGGGGCGATCGTGGCGGGTCGGTGGGCCGACCAGTGGGGGCGCAGCCGGATCGCCAACGGGGCGATGGCGCTCTCGGGCGCCTGTTCGCTCACCCTCGGCTGGTTGGTGGGAGCGCCGCTGTGGGTCGTGGCTCCCATTGCGCTGCTCTGGGGGGCGACCATCGTCGCCGACTCGGCCCAGTTCTCGGCGGTCGTGACCGAGGTCGCGCCGCCCGACGCGGTGGGGACCGCGTTGACGCTCCAGACCATGCTCGGATTCGCGTTGACCGGTGTGTCGATGCAGCTCGGTGTGGCCGTGGTGGACGCTGTGGGATGGGGCCCCGGACTGGGCCTGCTCGCCCTCGGCCCCATGGCGGGCATCGCCTCGATGCGCCGCCTTCGGAGGGCTTCGAGGTCTTCATCAGCTGCGTAGCCGCGGCGTAACCCGGTGTCGGCCGGTCCGTCGGTGTCGTAGGTTGCGGCATGCACGATCCCCCCACCTATCGGTCCACCCGGGGGCACGGCCCGGTGGATCTCGGCGAGGCACTCGTCGCCGGCCTCGCCCTGGACGGCGGACTCTACCTGCCCGACCCCCTGCCACGGATCCCGCTACCTCCCGCAGGACGCATCGGCGCGGTCGCCGTGCCGGTGCTGGAGGCGTTTCTGGGTCAGGGAAGGGCAGGCTGGGTGCCTGCGGCCCTCTCGTTCGACACCCCGCTCCGGCCGATGGGGCCGCGGCGCTACCTCCTCGACCTGACACGCGGGCCGTCGGCGGCCTTCAAGGACGTCGGGGCCCGTTTCCTCGCCGGGGCCCTCTCGGAGTTGGCAGCGGCCCCCGGGGGCTCGCGACGCACCGTTCTCGTCGCGACGTCGGGCGACACGGGCGGCGCGGTGGCCGCCGCCTTCCATGGGATGCCCGGCCTCCGCGTCGTCGTGCTCTTTCCGGCCGGCGCCGTGTCTCCGCGCCAGCGTCTCCAGTTCACGACCCTCGGAGACGATGTGATCGCCCTCGGCGTCGCGGGGCCCTTCGACGCTTGCCAGCGGCTGGTGAAGGAGGCGTTGAGCGATGAGGAGATGCGATCGCGACATCTGCTCACGAGCGCGAACTCGATCAACATCGGTCGTCTGCTCCCGCAGATGGTCTGGTACGTCAAGGCGCTTTCGGAACTCGAGGCCGACGGCGGCCCCGTGACCTTCGTGATACCGTCCGGAAACCTGGGAAACCTCTGCGCCGGCCTGCTCGCGTCGGAATTGGTCGGGCGGGAGGCTCGGCTGGTCGGGGCCGTCAACGAGAACCAGGCGTGGGTCGACTGGCTCGAGGGGCGGGCCCACAGGGGTCGAGACACCGTTGCGACCCCTTCATCCGCGATGGATGTGGGGCGGCCGAGCAACCTGGAGAGGATCGAGTTTCTCACCGATCGGACGCCGCGGCTGCGCGAGCGGCTCGGGGGCGTATCGATCGACACGACCGAGACGCTGCGCACCATGCGGCGCCACCATGCAGCCACGGGAGTCTTCGTCGACCCGCACACGGCGGTCGGGCTCGCCGCGGCCGATCGGGTGCGCACCCGCGGTCCGGTCGTCGTGCTCTCGACGGCCGACGCCGGCAAGTTTCCGGAAACGGTGCGGAGAGCCACGGGGGCGCTCCCCCCGGTTCCCACCGCTCTGGCCGGGCTCGACGGCCGCACCGAGATGTGGTCCCCGCTGGAGCCCACCCTGGACGCGCTGCGCGTGGCGCTCGATTCCGACCGCGAGAGTTCGACATGATGACACCGGCGAGGGAGATCCGCGTCGAGGTCCCCGGTTCGACCAGCAATCTGGGCCCGGGCTTCGACGTGCTCGGGTTGGCGCTCGATCGCACGCTGACGGCGCGATGGAGGCCGGGCGACCAGCCGCTCCGTGTGACGTCGGAGGGCCTCCTGGAGGGGCTGGATCCGTCGCACGATCTCGTCCACCGATCTGCCGCGGCGGCGCTCGGGGTCGATCCACGCGACCTCACGGGGGAGCTCCACCTCTCGTCGACCATTCCCATGGCTCGTGGGCTGGGTTCATCGGCGGCCGCTCGGGTGGCCGGACGTGTTCTCGCGCTCGCCCTGCGGGACTCGCAGATGGCGGCCGGAAGCGCCGCCGCTGCGAAGGGACCGTGGCCGGTGTCTGCCCACGAACAACGAGCGCTGATCCGTGAGGTGAGCATCGGCGAGGGCCACCCCGACAACGCGGTGCCGGCCGTGGTCGGCGGTTTCGTCGCCGCCGCCCTCGACGAGGGTGAGGTGCGGTGGACGGCGCTTCCGATGAGTCCCGCCGTGGGTTTCGTCTTCGCCGCGCCCGGCGTCGAAGTGCGGACCGACGAGGCGCGGGAGGCGTTGCCGGGGAGTGTCCGCCACAGCAAGGCGGTCGACAACGTGGGGCGGATCGCGGTCCTGCTGGCCGGTTTGGCGCGGGGAGATGGAGACCGCATCGCCTGGGGGCTACACGATCGACTCCACATGCCGTGGCGGTGGCCGCTGGTCCCTCGGGCGGACGAAGCGCGCGACGCGGCGCAGGCCGCGGGCGCCTGGGGCGTCACCCTGTCGGGAAGCGGCTCGGGCTTGATTGCGCTGGCGCCCCGCGCCGCGTGCCTCGCGGTCGCGGCGGCCATGGGGGCCGTGTTCGCCGAAGTCGACGGCCCCGCCGAACACCACGCCTTCGAGGTGCGCCCCCGTGCGGTGGGTGCCACGGCGGTCCACCCCGGGTAGCCCCCCGGCTCATGCAGCCCCGGTGCCGGCGTCCTCGGCCCGGAGTCCCCGAGGGGTCACCCTGCGCTCCACCCGCTCCAGCGCGAGATCCACGGCGACCGCCAGCAGGGCCGCTGGGATCGCGCCCGAAAGAATGAGGCGAGTGTCGGAGAGGGCGAGTCCTGCGACGATCGGATCCCCGAGTCCTCCGGCCCCGATGAAGGCCGCGAGGGTGGCCGTACCGACGTTGATGACGGCCGCGGTACGCACCCCGGCGAGGATCACCGGCGCAGCCAGGGGCAGCCGTACCTCGAACAGCGCCTGGCGAGGGGTCATGCCGAGCGCGATCGCCGCCGACACCGCCACGGGGTCGGCGTCTCGTACGCCCGTGAAGGTGTTGCGCACGATCGGGAGCAACGAGTACAGGAAGAGGGCGACCACCGCGGGGACGAAGCCGATGCCGAGCAGGGGAATCATGAAGGCCAGCAGGGCGATACTCGGAATCGTCTGAAGCACGCCGACCGCACGGATCACCCCCTCGGCTCCACCGCGCGCCCGCTCCATCCCGAGGCCGAGGGGGAGCGCCACCAGGAGGGCTGCACCGAGGGAGGTCAGGACCAGTTGGAGGTGCCGGAGCGTGAGGCGCAGGGTCTCGCTCCGCCTCGACCAGAGGTAGGCGACGAACCCCGGTCGATCCGCTGCGGGGGCGCTGGCTCGCCCTCCCCCCTCGGAGGCCGTGGGCGCCTCCACGACGCCGAGCTCGACCAGCAGTTCCCGCGCAACGACCGCCGGCGCCGCACCCTCCACCTCGACGCGTTCGTTCGCGCGCCGCATCCGCGCCACGCTCAAGCGTCCCGAGAGTTCGGTGAGGGCCGCGACCACCTCCGGCCGGGTCTCGAAGATGCGCCTCCCGACGAGCGCGGAGGCCTCGTAGGGCGGGAAGAAGCCTCGATCGTCACGAAGGACTCGAAGGTCGAACCGAGCAATCGCCCCATCCGTGGAGTATCCGTCGATCACGTCGACCGCACCTTCGGCCAGCGCCGAGTACTTCACCGCCTGGAGGAGGGGGCGGACCTCGGCGAGGTCGAGGCCGTAGGCACGCGCCAATCCCGGGAGTCCGTCGTCTCGACCTATGAAGTCGGGACTGAAGCCCCCGACCAGACCGGCGCCCCGGGCCGCCAGGTCGCTCAACGAGGTGATGCCGAGCGAATCGGACGTGGCGGGGCGGATGGCGACGGCGTAGGTGTTTTCGAAGCCGAGGGGGGGCAGCCATCGGATGCCCCACTCGCTCGCGAACGTCTCGTAGACGGTGCGGAAGACCCGTTGGGCGTCGCCGATCGGGGCTTCGCCGAGGATGGCCAACAGCCCGGTCCCCGTGTACTCGGGATACACGTCGATGGCGCCCGTGCGAAGCGCCTCGAAGGCGATCTCGGTCGCGCCCAGACCCGGTCGGCGCTCCACCGCGAGTCCCCTCGCCTCGAGGAGTTGCGCGAACAGCTCGGCGAGCACGAACGACTCGGCGAAGGGCTTCGAGGCCACCACGACGGGCAGCGGCTCCGCGATCGAACCCGGCTGCTGCGCCCCCGCAGGAGCGGCGCCCGCGACGATCGCCCCCAGGCCAGCCAGGTGCAGGGTCCAGCGGTGGGCCCGCTTCACGGTGCGACCCCTGCGCGCTCGAACAGCGCTTCGACGTAGGGGGAGTCCGGGCGCGCACGGACATCGGCGACCGACCCGTGGCGTTCGATGCGACCGTCGCGCATGACGGCGATGTCGTCGGCGAGGTGAAAGGCCTCGCGGAGGTCGTGGGTGACGAGGACGGCGGTGAACGGGCGCGCTTCTCTGAGATCGAGGAAGAGTCGCTGGATGTCGGCCCGGGAGAGGGCGTCGAGCGCCCCGAACGGTTCATCGAGC
Source organism: Longimicrobiales bacterium (assembly GCA_028279425.1). Taxonomy (GTDB): domain Bacteria; phylum Gemmatimonadota; class Gemmatimonadetes; order Longimicrobiales; family Gaopeijiaceae; genus Gaopeijia. The sequence goes on from JANQNV010000167.1 coordinate 27,801, forward strand.
AGCACCAGGCCGGGATCGGCAGCGAGCGCGCGCGCGAGGGCGACTCTCTGGCGCTGCCCGCCCGACATGCTGCGGGGCCACCGTTGCGAGAACTCGCCGGGATCGAGTCCCACCGCGCCGAGGGCCGCACGTGCTCGGCGAGTAGCGTCGGAATACCCGAGCAGCCGCGGCACCAGCGCCACATTCCGCTCGACCGTCCAGTGGGGAAGCAGACCGCCGTGCTGAGGCACGTAGCCGATCGTGCGACGGAGAGCCTCGGGGGACCAGTCGTCGACCGGCCGGCCGTCGATGCGCACCGTGCCCCGATCGGGCGAGACCAGGCGATTCACGCTGTGCAACAACGTGGTCTTGCCCGACCCGCTTTCGCCCACGAGGGCGAGGCAGCGACCGGAGTCGATGTGGACCTCGACGCCGTCGAGCGCCGCGATGGTCCCGTAGCGCTTGGACATCGCCTCGATCGAGATGGAGGGAGCGCTCATCCGACGGCGTCGACGGGGGGAACCGGGGGTGTGCGACGGGTATTGGATCCCTGGTCGATCTCCATTCCTCCGATCTCTCCTCCATGGATCTGCACGCCGGTCGTGCCCTCAGTTCGCATCGGATCTCCGAACTCCTCCACGAAGCCCGCAGTCGCACCCTCCTCCTCGTCGCCTCCCTCTCGGACGACGACCTCCGACGGCAACACAGCCCCCTCATGAGTCCCATCATCTGGGACCTCGGGCATATCGCGCACTTCGAAGAAGTGTGGCTCCTCGAGAACATCGAAGGCGAGGGACCGGGAAGCGAGGGGCTTCGAGGCATGTACGATCCGTTCCGCAATCCCAGGGCGAGCCGTGTCGGCCTGGATCTGCCCGGGCGCCGCGAGGCCTTCGGCTACATGGCCGAGACACGCAGGGCGGTGCTCGGCACGTTGGAGGCGGTCGATCTCTCGTCGTCGGCGCCGCTGCTCCGCGACGGGTTCGTCTTTCGCATGGTGTTGCAGCACGAGTACCAGCACGGCGAGACGATCCTGCAGACGCTCCAACTCAAGCAGGGTGAACCCTTCGCCGCACCCCGAGCCGTTGGTCTCCCCGCCCTCGGGGTCGTCGACGAGCGCATGGTGCAGGTACCCGGAGGACGCTACGAAGTGGGGAGCGACGATCGCAGTGCGGCGTACGACAACGAACGCCCCCGCCACGCGATCGAGTTGGGGGCCTTCGAGATCGATGTGACCCCGGTCACGAACCGCGCCTATCTGGAGTTCGTCGACGACGGTGGCTACTCCCGCGAGGAGTTCTGGGACCCGGTGGGTTGGGCCTGGTGCCGGGAGGAGGGCCTCGAGGCCCCGGCCTACTGGGCGCGAAGCCCCGACGGCGGTTGGTCGACGCGGGTCATGGACCGGGTCCGCGCGGTCGATCCGTCCCGCCCGGTCTGCCACGTGGGCTACTGGGAGGCCGACGCCTTCGCCCGCTGGGCGGGGAAGCGGTTGCCGACGGAGCAGGAGTGGGAGGTGGCCGCGTTGTGGGACCCCGCGACGGGGTCCATGCGGAGCTACCCGTGGGGCGAGGCTCCGCCCACATCGTTGGTCGCCAATGTGGATCAGTTGGCCTTCGACACTTCACCGGTCGGGGCGCATCCCGCCGGGACGTCGGCGCTGGGGTGCACCGACATGATCGGCAACGTCTGGGAGTGGACCTCGTCGCCCTTCGTGGGCTACCCGGGCTACCAGACCTTCCCCTACCCGGAGTATTCCGAGGTGTTTTTCGGTGACGAGTACCGCGTGTTGCGGGGCGGATCTTGGGCCTCACGGTCCGGGGCCGTGCGCGGCACCTTCCGGAACTGGGACTACCCGATCCGTCGGCAGATCTTCTCCGGATTCCGGTGCGCCCGTGACACCTGAATCCACGGCAGAGGCCGTCGACGAGCAACTGAGGGACGAGGTGTGGGATCGGCTGCAGGCGCGCGTGCTGTCGGCTCGGTGGTTCTACGATCGCCGGGGCTCGGAGCTGTTCGAGCGCATCACCCGGCTCCCCGAGTACTACCCCACCCGAACCGAGCTGGCGATCCTGGAGCGCCATGCGTCGGAGTGGATGCGGCAGCTTCGTCCCGGTGCCCTCGTCGAGCTCGGCGCGGGAAGCGCCCGGAAGACCCGGGTCCTGCTCGACGCCCTCGAGGTGGAGCGGCCCGGCGCGGTGTACGTACCGCTCGATGTGAGTGCCGACTTCCTCCGGGCCACGGCGGAGCAACTCCGGTCGGAGTATCCTTCCTTGCGCATCGAGCCCGAGGTGGCCGACCTCACCCGCGCCCTGCGGCTGCACCCGCATGGAGAGCCACCGACGCTGTTCGCCCTCCTCGGGAGCACCCTCGGCAACTTTCCACCGCCGGCGGCGGTCGAGGTGCTCCGCCACATTCGCGACGCGATGGTGGAGGGCGACACCTTCCTGTTGGGCGCAGACCTGCGGCCGAGCGAAGGGAAGTCCGTCGAGGAACTCGAGGCGGCCTACAACGATGCGGCGGGGGTGACCGCCGAGTTCAACCTCAACATGTTGGCCGTCCTGAACGAACGGGTGGGGACGAACTTCGACCCGACGCTCTTCCTGCACCACGCCTTCTACGATGCGCGGCACGGCTGGATCGAGATGCATCTCGTGACTCCGCAGGGGTGCACGGTTCGGGTACCGGGCCGGGGCTCGGTCGCCCTCGAGCCCGGTGCGTCGCTGCGCACGGAGATATCGGCCAAATACGACCGGCGCGTGCTCGTCGAGCTCTTCGAGGCGGCGGGGCTCGAAATGGAGCACTGGGTTACCGACGAACGAGGGCGTTACGCGATGGCCTTCGCGCATCGACTGGACTGACGCGATGTCCCGTCGCTCGGCCGAGGCTCTCGACCCTGCGGATCTGTATCGCCAGGTGGCTGCGTCGTTCGATGGGCCCGGGGGGACGCCGCGTATCGGCGTCGAGGTCGAAGCGCTGGTCCTCGATCGCACCACGGGGCGGCCCGTGCCCCCCTTTGCCGACGGTGGCGGGCGTGCCATCGGGCCGGTGCTGGCCGATTGGGCCGCCGGTCGCGGGTGGGTGCCGAAGTCGATTGCGACCGGTGCACCGGCATTCTCCGGACCCTGCGGGGCCACGGTTTCGTTCGAGCCCGGCGGACAACTCGAGTACGCATCGCCGGCGCTGACGTCGCTCGACCGCCTCGAGGGGGATCTGGTCGATGTGCTCTCGTCGGTGGAAGCCCACCTCCGCCTTGAGGGCATCGCACTCGTCGCACGCGGGGTCGACCCCAGGAATCGGTTGGCGGAGGCGGAGCTGTGGGTGTCGGGTGAGCGCTATCGACGCATGTCGGCACACTACGCGCGTCGCGGTCCCTGGGGTCGTCGCATGATGCGGCAGACCGCGGCGGTCCACGTCAACATCGATGCCGTCGGGCCTCGCTACGACGCCTGGCGCATCGTGAACGCCTCCGTGCCCGCCCTCCTCGCCGCCTTTGCGAACTCTCCCGTCGTCGAAGGTGTCTCGTCGGGCCACCGAAGCGCACGGGCGGGCCAGTGGAGGCGACTGGACCCGAGCCGCACGGGGCTCGTGGGCGTGGTCGAGCCGGATCCGGCCCGCGCCTACCTCGAGTTCGCCCTCGGGGCCGACGCGTTTCTCCTCGGAACCGAGGGGTCGCCCGCTCGACCGTTTCGCGAGCACCTGCACGACGCGACGATCGCCGACTGGCAGCGCCACCTCACCACCGTCTTCCCCGAGGTGCGGCCCCGGGGGTATCTGGAGATCCGGGCCGTCGATGCGCTCCCCCTCGACCTCTGTCTGCTCCCGGCGGCGGTGCTCATCGGCGTCGTGTTCGAGGCCTCGTCGCGCGACGCTGCACTCGAGCGGATCGTGGGGCGCGCGAAGGGGGGCGGACGGGCCGACCTGCTCGAGCGGGCGGGTCGTCTCGGGCTCTCCGATGCCGAGGTGGCCGCCGAAGTCGAAACGCTCTTCGACCTGGCGATCCAGGGGCTCTCCGCTCTGGGGCCCGATGTGGCGGGGGCGCATTGGGCCGACCGGCTGGTCGAGTACCGCCGCCGCTTCACCTCGCGTGGGCTGGATCCCGGCCACGGGGACGACGAGCAGCTCGTACCCGAGCCGCTGCGGCCCGACCCGACCTCGGCCTGACGCGGAGGCGGACTCGACGCGACATGCGGCTCGTCGATCGTCGCCGTCCGCGGCGAGATCGCGGCGGCGATCAGCCCTGTGTGCGGGGCCGCGGGCTAATCGGCGTCTCGCCGGGCGATCTGGCCGTCGGGGGAGATCGACAGCGCGGTGTGAGGTGGCACTGCTTCCCAGCTCGAATCGTCGAGGGGCTCGGAGGCCACGATGGCTCCACCGGGCGCGAGCGCGCACTCCCGAGCGAGGTACAACGAATTGCAGGGGGACTCTCCGGCCGCGGTGTGAAGCACGTCCACCCCGCGGTTCGAGGCGAGCACCATCGTCAGTGGGGCGGCCTCGTCGACGGAAAGGCGCCCGCGCACCCGAGCGGCCACGCGGTGCAACGCGGCCGGCGGGGTGGCCCCCCCGATCAACTCGTCGACGACCAGCAGAAACAGGGTCTCGGCGTCGCTCACACCTCGCAGCTTCGCGTAACTTTCATCTGTGAGGGCGCCGCGGAGCCCGCGCATGTGGCGTTGGCGGAACGAGGGAACCCACCCGTTGAGCGAGAAGCTCCAACCCTCTGCGGTCAGGGGAAGTACACTCACGCGGTCGACGGGCAGCCCGGGGGTCGCATTGCGCAGAGTGGCCTGCACGACGGTACCTCGCTGTCGGCCCAGCAGACCCTCGAGATCGGGATCGAACCAGATCGGCTCGGCACGGCGGAGCACCGCCGGAGCCGGCTCGCCGGGGTCGTTCCACCACGCCACCCCGTAGCCGTCCACGTTGACCGAGCCCGAGATCAACTCGCGCGAGGCCCAGCTCTGTCGGTAGAGGCTGTGGGGTCCACCGAAGACCAGTTGGGCGACCGGGACGGGCGCACCGGCGTAGGCGACGAGGCGGCACATGGGAAAGAGGCTCCGTAACGGAGGGCGCGTGGGTCGGGTCACGAACGTGCGACCGGCGAACCGGGAAGTGGCGGCCGCAGCGGCTTCGATCAGGGTGTCCAAGATGTGGGCCCGGTAGTATCTTCGCGCCATTCCGACCCTCCTGGGTATCCCTCGCTCCACACGGGTTGTCCCCCGCGAGTCGTCCAGAACACGGAGTCTTCCGCATGCGATGTCCCTTCGTTCGGTCCGCCCTGTGCGGGGTGGCGCTCCTCTTCGCTTCCACGGTACCGGGCGCCGCGCAGGATGGGGTGTTGAGCGGAACCATCTTCGACGCCGAAACGTCCCAGCCGCTCGACGGCGTCCAGATCGAGATCCTCGGTGCAACGGAGGAGCAGGCGGGCGGGCTCCTGAGCGATGCGCAGGGACGCTTCAGAGTCGGTCTGGCGCCCGGCACGTATTCGGTCGTGGCCACCATGCTGGGCTTTGCGCAGCGCCGCATCGACGGCGTGTCGCTCGTTGCCGGCGAGACGACCGACATCGAGATCGACATGACGTCGCGAGCGGTGAGGCAAAACCCACTCATCGTGTCGGTGTCACGTCGTGAGGAGAAGGCGCTCGAGTCGGTCTCGACGATCGTCACTGTGGAGGGAGAACAGATCGAAGACCGGGTGGCGCTGAGCCCGATCGAGCATGTGAAGGCACTCCCGGGCGTCGACGTGTCGCAGACCGGAATCACGCAGGCGAACATCGTGACCCGCGGCTTCAACAACGTTTTCTCGGGCGCGATGCTGGTTCTGACCGACAACCGGATCGCCAGCGTGCCGTCGCTCCGGGTCAACGCGTACAACATGATTCCGTCCACGAACTACGACGTGGACCGTGTGGAGGTGCTGCTCGGGCCAGCCGCAGCCCTCTACGGGCCCAACTCCGCCAACGGGGTGCTCCACGTCATCACGAAGTCTCCGATCGACGATCCGGGCACGAACGTGTCGGTGGCGACGGGAGAGCGGGGCATCGTTCAGTTCGAGGGGCGCTCGGCCTTCAAGATCGGCGACAACGCCGGCCTGAAGATTTCGGGCAGCTTCATGCAGGGGGAGGACTGGAACTACACCGACCCGGTCGAGGTGCAGCAGGCGATGGACAACCCGGATGTACTCAACATCGGGGCCCGCAACTTCGACGCAGAGCGGGCAGGAGGCGAGCTCCGCTTCGACTGGCGCCCGTGGGACGACGGGGACGGGGAGGTCATCTTCAACGCCGGCTACAACAACCTCGGCTCGTCGATCGAGCTCACCGGTCAGGGCGCGGGCCAGGCGGTCGACTGGGCGTACTCCTTTCTCCAGGGGCGCCTGACGAAGGGGCGGCTGTTCGCGCAGGCGTTCATGAACCGTTCCGACGCCGGCGAGAGCTTCCTGCTGCGCACGGGCCAGCCCATCGTCGACAACTCCACGATGATGGTGGGGCAGATCCAGCATGGGTGGGAGGCGAGCGAGAGCCAGGACTTCATCTACGGCGTCGACCTCCAGCGAACCGAACCGAAGACGGAAGGCACGATCACGGGCCGCAACGAAGACGACGACATGATCGACGAGGTGGGCGGCTACATCCACTCCAAGACGGCGCTGTCGCCCACCGTCGACCTCGTCGGGGCGGTTCGCGTCGACTACCACAGCCGACTCGAGGATCTCGTGTTCTCGCCCCGGGCGGCCGTCGCCTTTCGACCGGCGGAGGGTCACAACATCCGCGTGACCTTCAATCGCGCCTTTTCGACGCCGACGACGAACAACCTGTTCCTCGACCTGCGGGCGGGTAGGATCCCGGTGGGGGCGGTCGGCTACGACATCCGGACCCTGGGTGTGCCCGAGTCCGGCTTCACCTTCCTCGATGAATGCGTCGGGGGCGTCCAGAACCTCTGCATGCAGAGCCCTTTCGCCCCGGGCCAGCTCCCCGCCAACGCAGGCGTCTTGTGGGACGGGTTGGTGGCAGCCCTCGTTCCCGAAGCACTGCAGCCGGCGCTCCTGAATCCCGATGCCGGCGCCCTCGGCACGGTGCTGCGTCGCTTCAACCAGGAGACGCTCGGCTTCGACCCCGACGCGGGTCCGAGTCCGATCGACCGAATGAAGCCGACGATCTCGAATACCTTCGAGCTTGGCTACAAGGGCCTGTTCGGTGACCGTCTCCTGATCGCGGCCGATGTGTATTCGAACCGGTTGCGCGACTTCGTGGGTCCCCTTCGGGTGGAGACGCCCAGCGTGTTCTTCGACCCGGCGACGCTCCAGAGCTTCGTGCTTCAGCGGCTGGATCCGCTGATCCAGGGAGGGCTGGTCACGCCTGAGCAGGCGTCCGAAATCATCGGCAACTTCGCGATGCTGCCCGTGGGTACCGTCGCCCCGGACCAGGCGCCCAGTAGCGACCTGCTGTTGACGTATCGCAACTTCGGTGATGTCGATCTGTGGGGAGCGGATCTGTCGTTCCAGTTCTTCGCCACCGACCAGCTCAGCATCACCGGGTCGTATGCTCATGTGAGTCAGGAGTGCTTCGACTTCAATGACGACGGCGACTGCGGGAGTAGCAACGACATTGCGCTCAACGCGCCGGGCAACAAGGGGTCGATTGGAGCCCGCTACGAGGACAAGCTGCTGGGGCTCACGCTAGAGGGCCGCCTGCGCTTCTCCGAGGCGTTCCCGATGAACTCCGGGGTCTACGTGGGCGAAGTGCCTGGGTACGGTGTCGCAGACGCAAATGTGAGCTACCAGTTGCCGTGGGCGCCCCAGGCGACGGCGACCGTTACCGCCACGAATGTGTTCGACAACCTTCGGCGTGAGTTCCTCGGTGCTCCCGAGGTGGGGAGGCTGGTCATGGTCCGGCTGGCCTACGCCTTCTAGCGGTGGCCTCCCATGTGACCCTGCGCTGCGGCTTCTGCCTCAGTCGCAACCGCATCGACTTGTTGCGCGCGTCGGATCGTCCGCAGTGCGGCAGTTGCGGTCGCCCCATGCTGCTCGACCGACCCGTGCCCGTCGCCGATGACGACTTCGAGGAGTCGGTGCTGGGTGCGGAGGCGCCCGTGCTCGTCGACTTCTACGCCGACTGGTGCGGCCCCTGCCGCATGATCGCACCCGTGCTCGACGAGGTGGCGCAAGACACGGTGGGTCGGTTGCTCGTGGTGAAGGTCGACACCGACCGGGCCCCGCGCACCGCCGAGCGTTTCGGGATTCGCAGCATCCCGACCCTGATCTTGTTCGAGAGCGGTGAGGAGGCCGAACGAATCGTGGGCGTCGACCTCGAGGCCCTCCGACGGATCGGGCGGGACGCCGTCGCCTGATGGAGGCAGGAGTGAATCCAGGTGAGCCGGCCACCGCGGGTCGGCCTCGAGTCGGCGTCGCGGGGGGGAGCGGCTATACGGGGCGAGAGCTACTCGCGATCCTTGCCGGCCACGGTGGTGTGGAGGTGGCGTGGGCGACGTCCCGAAGCGAGGTCGGCGTACCGACGGCGGTGCCAGGGGTGCACCTCACCGACCGGGGCCCCGATGCGCTCGACGTCGACCTGCTGTTCCTCTGCCTCCCGCACGGGGCCGCCGTCACCTGGATGGAGGCGGCGCGCGCCCAGGGAGTACGCGCGATCGACCTCACCTCCGACCACCGGCCGGGATCGGGCCGCGAAGACGGGGTGGAGTACGGGATGGCCGATCTCGCGCGCGAGCGGATCCAGGCGGCGTCGCAGGTGGCCAACCCGGGGTGCTACCCGACGGGGGTGATTCTCGCGCTGCGGCCCCTCCTCGACGAGGACCTCATCGAGAGCGGCACCCCGATCACGATCGCGGCTGCGTCGGGGGTGACGGGAGCCGGCCGCTCTCCGCGTCGTGACCTGCTGTTCGCCGAGGTGTCCGCCAACTACCGAGCCTACGGGCTCGGCAACGACCACCGGCACCTGCGCGAAATGCGGGCGTGGTTACCGGGACTCCCCCTCCTCTTCGTCCCCCACCTTCTCCCGGCGGCGCGGGGCATTCTCGAGACCATCACGGTCGGGATGCGGGAAGGGGTTGACGCGGCGCGGGTTCGCGAGGTGTGGCAGGCCCGCTATGCGGACAGCCCGACGGTGCGTATCCTTGCCGACGGTTCGCCCGAACTACGCGCGGTGGTCGACTCCGATGCCTTGATCCTCTCGGCACACGACAACGCCGGATTCGAGGCGCCGACGCTGACCCTCGTCGTCGCCTTCGACAATCTCGGCAAGGGGGCCGCGGGGCAGGCGGTACACAACATGAACCTCATGCTCGGCTTCGACGCCGGGCAGGGACTCCGGTGTCGATGACGACGACGAAGACGGGACGAGAAGCGCTGCTCGCAGTGTATGCACCGCCCGAGGCGGTATTCGTGGAAGGGCGTGGCGCATGGCTGTTCGACGATGAAGGGCGAGGATACCTCGACTTCACATCGGGGATCGCCGTCACGTCGCTGGGGCACGATGCGCCCGAGGTGCGGCGCGCCATCGAACGGGTTCTCGACACCGGCGTCATCCACACCTCCAACCTGTTCCGCACGGAGCCGGCCGAAGCGCTCGCCCAGGAGCTGATCGAGCTGGCGTTTCCGGGTTCCGTCTTCTTCTGCAATTCGGGCGCGGAGGTGGGCGAGGCCGCCTTCAAGTTCGCTCGACGCTGGGCCCGCAGTGCGGGCGGTGCTGCAAAGCATGAGATCGTGTCCTTCGGGGGCGGCTTCCACGGCCGTCTCTTCGGAACGCTCGCCGCGACCGATCGTCCACGGTATCGCGAGCCGTTCGAGCCCTTGATGCCCGGGGTCCGGTGGGCGACCGTCGGCGATCTGGCCTCGGTCGATGCGGTCTGCTCGCGCGAGCGCACCGCCGCTGTCGTCATCGAGCCGGTCCAGGGCGAGGGCGGCGTCCGGCCGGTCGACCCGGAGTTCTTGCGGGGGCTGCGCCGGATCTGCGACGAGCGAGAGGTCGCACTCGTCTTCGACGAGATCCAGTGCGGCCTCGGCCGCACCGGCGACCTCTTCGCGCATGAGGCGTCGGGGGTACGCCCGGATGTGCTCGGGTTGGCCAAGCCGCTGGCCGGCGGGCTGCCGATGGGGGCCGTCATCGTCGCCCCCCACATCGCGGAGACCATCCGCCCCGGGGACCACGGGACCACCTTCGGGGGTGGGCCTCTCGTCGCGTCCGTGGCGCGAGCGATTCTGGCGAAGGTCTCGACCCCGGAGTTCCTGGCGGGCGTCCGGGACCGGGAGCGCGCCTTGAGCGAGGCGGTGGATGCCCTGATCGCGAGCGAGCCCCGCCTGAAGGGCCGCCGGGGTCGGGGGCTGATGCAGGGGCTTCTCGTCGACGAGGCGGCCGGTCCACTGGTAGCGGCGGCCCGAGACGAGGGTCTCCTGATCTGTTCGGCCGGCCCGGACGTGCTGCGCCTCCTCCCACCCCTCAACGTCCCGATCCACGAGCTCCACGAGGGCGTCGAGCGGCTGGCCCGAGCCTTCCAGCGGGTGCCAGCGCCGTGACGGACGGGCCGGACGAGGAGGCCGCCGCCCTCTGGGGCGGCCGCTTCGAGCGGGGGATGGCGCCCGCGATGGTGCCGCTCAATCTCTCTCTCGACGTCGACCGCGCCTTGTGGCGACACGACATCGTGGGCAGTCGGGCGTGGGCGCGTGCGCTCGGCGGGGCAGGGGTCCTCACCGCCCAGGAGGTGAGCGCGTTGGAAGTGGGGCTCTATGCCGTCGAGAACCGATTGGCTCGCGATGGCGTAGGCGACGCCCCGGACGAAGACATCCATTCCCTCGTCGAGCGCCTTCTCACCGAGGAGGCGGGAGAGGTCGCTCTGAAGCTGCATACCGGTCGCAGCCGGAACGACCAGGTCGCGACCGACCTACGGCTCTGGGTGCGCGACGCCGGGGGCGAACTCGGTGCGGCGGTCACGGGGCTGATGCGGGCTCTCGTGACCCTCGCGTCGACCGGGGTGGAGATCGTCATGCCGGGCTACACCCATCTCCAACAGGGTCAGCCCATCCGAGCCGCGCACTGGGCGCTCGGCCATCTGTGGCCACTGCTGCGCGATCGCCGGCGGATCGAGGCCGCGGTCGCATCGGCGGGGGTGCTTCCCCTCGGGAGTGGTGCGGTGGCCGGCTGCCCGTTCCCGATCGATCGGCAGGCACTCGCCGCCGATCTCGGCTTCTCGGCGATCACCGAGAACTCGCTCGACGCGATCAGCGATCGCGACTTCCTCGCCGAGCTCCTCTTCGCCGGGGCGCTGCTCGGCGTGCATCTGTCGAGGCTCGCGGAAGACCTGGTCCTCTTCTCGTCGATCGAGTTCGGATTCGTGCGGCTCGACGACGGCTACTCCACTGGGTCGTCGTTGATGCCACAGAAGCGCAATCCCGACGTCGCCGAACTCACACGGGGGAAGACGGGCCGCCTCGTGGGCAACCTGATGAGCCTGCTCACCCTCCTGAAGGGACTTCCCACCGGCTACAACCGCGACCTCCAGGAAGACAAGTCGCTCGCCTTCGACACGGTCGACACCCTGCTGCTCGTACTTCCGGCTCTGGCCGGCGCGGTCCAGACCGCCCGCTTCCGCCCGGACCGCATCCAGGGCGCGCTCGACACGCAACTCATGGCGACCGACCTGGCCGACTATCTCGTGCGCAAGGGAGTGCCGTTTCGGCGCGCCCACGAGGCGGTGGGGCGGGTCGTGAAGGCGGCTGAGGACCAGGGGTGCGGCCTTCCGGACCTCTCGATCGACGACTACCGGGCCATCCACCCCGACTTCGACGACGACGTGCACGACGTGTTCGACTGGACGCGTTCGGCCGATAGTCGGGCGACACCGGGTGGCACGTCGAAGTCGGCCGTGGAGACGCAGCTCGAGGGGGCCCGCGCCGCCGTCCAGCCCGCGTAGCAGCAGTCGCGCGGGAGGGTCCGGCGCCCACAAGTCGCCAGGGTCGGGCGCTCGGGGAGATGCGGCCGGCCCCAGCCACCAGAACCCTCCAACGTTTCCGCGGAAACGTCATCGTGGAGGGAAAGTGTCGCTATACGACCACAAGTCTCCGCCATCGCGCCCATCGGCCCGACGTTGGCGCCTTGGGGCTGCATAGCGACCACAACCCTCCACCGTCGGGATTCTACCCAGATCCTGGCGGCTTTCTGGTTGCTTTCGGACGTGACCGATGCCCCGGATCTTGCCGAACTTCTTGATGTCGATGTGCATCAGTTGGCCCGGTCGCCGTTTCTCGTAGCGAACGATCGTCGGCCTTTGGGTCGAGGTCGCGAAGCCGGCTCAGACCGAGCCGCCGAAGCCACAGGCTGACCGTCGAGACGGCAAGCTCCAGGTGCGTCGCGATCTCCAGCCCCGTGATTCTCCGTCGGCGCAACCGGGCGATCCGACGCACACTCCCGGATCGAGACGTCGAGCGATATGGTGCGGACGGCTCGATCGATCCTTCAGGTCCTCGCGTCCTTCGCGGCGGAAGCGCCCCACCCACTTCGCGACCGTGCGCCGACTCACGCCCATGTGACGGCCCACCAACCGCATCGGACGGCCCTTCTCCAACACCCTTCGGACGAGCTCCTCTCGACCTGAGGCCCTCAACTTCGCGTTGTGGTGCACGTTCATCGGGGGTCTCCTTCGGCTGGTCTGAAACGCTTCAAGCACCTCCAGCCCGCTCGGGGGAGTCCCCGGGAACAACCTGTTTAGGACGTAGAGTTATACGGCCGTCGCCACCGCCCGCCCAACCGCTTCGACGAAGGGGGTGAGGCCGTTCATCAGGGCTTCGAATTCGCTGAATGAGAGCGACTGATCGCCATCCGAGGTCGCGCGTTCGGGATCCGGATGCACTTCGACCAGGAGACCGTCTGCGCCCGCCGCGGCCGCCGCGTAGCTGAGGGGGGGCACCAGCGCTCTCGATCCGCCGGCGTGGCTGGGGTCGGCGAACACGGGCAGGTGCGTTTCCCGCTTGAGTACCGGGATCGCGGCGAGGTCGAAGGTATTGCGGGTGGCGGTCTCGAAGGTGCGAATCCCGCGCTCACACAGGATCACCTGCATGTTGCCCTGGCTCATCACGTACTCCGCAGCGAGAAGCAGGTCCTTGATCGTCGCGCTCATCCCCCGCTTCAGGAGGACGGGGCGATGAAGGCGTCCCACCTCCGTGAGCAGGGCGAAGTTCTGCATGTTGCGCGCGCCGATCTGGAGCACGTCGGCGTAGCCGGCGACCAGCTCCACCTGCCGCGTATCCATCACCTCGGTTACGACGGGAAGCCCCGTCTCTTCACGCACCGCCGCGAGGATGCGTAGACCCTCCTCGCCGAGACCCTGGAAGGAGTAGGGTGAGGAGCGCGGCTTGAACGCTCCTCCGCGGACTCCGGCGGCCCCGCTGGCGCTCACATGCCGCGCCGTCGACTGCATCATGTCGAAACCCTCCACGCTGCACGGGCCGGCGATGACCGAAAACCCATCGGGCCCGATCTCGCCGTGCCCCAGCGGGATCCGCGTCTCGCCCCCGGAGAACTCCCTCGACGCGAGCTTGTACGGCTTGAGCACCTCGTGAACGGCCTCGACCCCGGGAATCGACAGCAGAGGGATCGATTGGAGTCGCGCCTCGTCACCGACGCATCCGATGATGGTGCGGTGCTCGCCGACCGAGAGGTGGGTGCGGAGGCCGAGCGATTCCACGCGCTCGCGAATGTGGTCGATGTCCTCGCGGGTCGCGCCCGCCTTCGTAACGATGATCACGGTGCTGTGTCTCCAAAAGAAAACGGGCCGCCAGGAAGAGGTCCCGGGGCCCGTGGGTCACCAAAGTGGGAGCGTCAGCACCCGTGTGGCGGCCACGGTCGTCGCCACGTCCAATACCGGAGGCCGGCCGTGCGGCGGCGCGAAGCGACAGGGTGTCGAGGCGAGTAGGTCATGGTCGCAAGTTTCGCCCGCGATGGGCGCCCGTCAAGCCGCTCCGGCACGAAACGAGGGTCCCCCGCGCCGCGGTCTAGCCCGGCTGCTCGGCGCCGCTGTACCTTCCTCGCATGACTACACGAGAACAGTTGAAACGGGCGGCCGCCGGCGAGGCGCTGGCCCGCGTCGAGTCGGGGATGCGGCTCGGGCTCGGCACGGGCAGCACGATGCGACACTTCGTCGAGCTTCTGGCCGAGGCGGTCGAGGCGGGGCAGCTGAAGGACGTCGCGGGCGTTCCCACCTCGGTGGAGACGGCCGACCAGGCGCGCGGCGCGGGGATCCCCCTCCTCGAACTCCACGAGGCCGGCCGCCTCGACCTCGCCATCGACGGGGCCGACGAGGTCGATCCGCGCCTCGACCTCATCAAGGGCCTGGGCGGAGCCCTCCTCCGCGAGAAGATGGTGGCGCAGGCATCCGACCGCTTCGTGGTCGTGGCCGACGATTCGAAGTGGGTGTCGGGGCTGGGCACTCGGAGCCCGCTTCCGGTCGAGGTGGTCCGCTTCGGATGGCAGAGCCACCTGCCGAGCATCGCGGCGTTGGGCGGCGAGGCCACCCTCCGCACCGATGGGGCGGGGGAGCCCTTCGTGACCGACAACGGCAATGTGATTCTCGACTGCCGCTTCTGCGAGGGGATCGACGATCCGTTCGAGGTCCAGGAGCGGCTTCGCGCGCGTGCCGGCGTCGTCGACACGGGCTTGTTTCTGGGGATGGCCGACGAGGCCATCCTGGCGTCCGACACCGGTCTGACGGTCCGCACGCGCGAGGGCGTATGAGGGAGCGGCGGCCGACCCTCATCGCACCCTCGATCCTGTCTGCAGACTTCGGCGCTCTGGCCGGAGACGTCCGCGCCGTCGACGAGGCGGGGGCCGAATGGATCCACATCGATGTGATGGATGGACACTTCGTGCCCAACATCACGATGGGTCCTGCCATCACCGCTGCCGTTGGGCGCGCGACCGACCGGCTGCTCGACGTGCACCTGATGATCGAAGCGCCCGAGCGCTACCTCGAGGCCTTCGCGGAGGCGGGTGCGCAGGTGTTGACGGTGCACTGGGAGACGTGCCCCCACCTCCACCGCACCGTGCAGCAGATTCGCGAGCTCGGGGCGCGTGCGGGAGTCGCGATCAATCCTGCGACGCCGGTCCACCTCTTGCGAGACATCGTCGAAGAGCTCGACCTCGTGCTGGTCATGTCGGTCAACCCGGGCTTCGGCGGACAGAGCTTCATCGGGCGCTCGCTCGACCGGATCCGCGAGGTGCGGGCGATGCTCGACAACGTCGGGTCGTCGGCCCGGCTGCAGGTCGACGGCGGAGTCACTCCCGACAATGCGGCTGCCGTCGCCGCCGCCGGAGCCGACGTGCTCGTGGCCGGGTCGGCCGTATTCGGGCACCCCGACGGGCCGGCGGCCGGCGTCCGCGCGCTCCGGGCCGCGGCGAGTCAAACGGCGCTCCGGCGTGTGTGAAGGTCGAGTTTTCCTTTGCACGCCCGCCGGACACCGGGTTAGACTTGTAAACATATGATTAACTACAACGCCATCGATCGATCGGCGCTCGATCGCCTGACCGAGTGGGGAGGAGACAAGCTGCTGCGGCAGATGCTCCGCCTGTTTCTCGAAAACGCGCCCGAGCGACTCCAGCAAATCGAGCAGGGACTCGCCCCGGGCGGCGCGCTCGAGGAGGCGCATCGCGGCGCGCACTCCCTGAAGTCGAGTGCGGGCAACGTGGGAGCGATGAGCCTCAGCGAGAAGGCGGCCGCTCTCGAGGCGTCGACCAAGCAAGGCGACGCCGAGGCTTCGCAGTCGCTGTTCGCCGAGCTGAAGGTGCTCTGGAATGCGGTCGAGGCGGAGCTGAGCCAGGTGCTCGAGGGACTACCGGAATGAAGCCGCGTATCGCCGTCGTGGAAGACAATCCCGACAACCGCCTGCTCGTGGAGGCGATCCTGGACGACGAATTCGAGATCATCGAGTTCGAGACGGGTGCCGAGGCCGTGGCCGGGCTCGAAGACGCCCGGGCCGATCTCGTGCTGCTCGACATCTCGCTCCCCGAGATGGACGGACCCGAGGTGTTGGCGTGGCTGCGCGGCCAGCCCTCGATTGCCGCGACGCCGGTCATCGCACTGACGGCACACGCCATGGCGGGGGACCGCGAACGGTATCTCGAGGCAGGGTTCGACGACTATGTCAGCAAGCCGATCGTGGATGAGGACGTCCTCTTGTCGTCCATCCGGCGATGGCTGGCGAAGAGTTCCTGAGTGAGACCGAGCCAGCGCTGACTGCCGAGCCAGCGCTGACCACCGAGCCGACGGCCCCCGGGGCCTCTCGGCACCGGGCGGCGATCCTCGTCGGCGTCGCTGCGGCCCTTCTCGCCGTGTCGGCGGCGGTTCCCCCCGACGGACTGTCCGACCCCACCTGGCACCTCGCCGTGGCCGTGAGCTCGGTCGTTCTGGCGGGCGTGCTGGGAGCCCTCGCGCTCGCCCGCTTCTACGCTCGCCGCCAGCGCATCTTCGTCTACATCGGCACCGGGTTCCTGGCCACCGGCATCCTCGACGCAGTGCATGCGTTCCTGTCGTCGGAGCTGCTCGGCGGCGCGGGAGTCGCCGTGTCGACCGAGGTGTCCGCGTGGACGTGGCTGCAGGCGCGGGTGTTTCTGTCGCTGTTCCTCGCCCTCAGCGCCTTCGGCGCGCTCGACGAGGAAGAGGGCCAGCAGGTGCGGGAGCTGCGGGTATACGGGCTGGCGCTCTTCCTGACCGCCGGCGTGTTGGTGGCCTTCGGACTCGCGCCGACTCCGCTCGCCGTTCGACCGGACTGGCTCCTTCCGCGGCCTGCCGAGCTCGTGCCTGCCTTGCTCTTCGGTGTGGCGGCCGTCGGATACCTGCGGCGCGGCCTGTGGCGCAGCGATCCCTTCGAGTTCTGGCTGGTATTGGGCCTGGTGCTCGCCTCGGTGGGGCACCTGGCGTACATGTCGCGGTCGGTCGCCCTCCACGACCCCTTCTTCGACGCCGGTCATCTCCTCAAGCTCGCGTCGTACCTCGCAATCGGGTGCGGATTGCTCGCGAGCATGTACGACACCTTTCGCCGGGAGGAGGAGGCGCTCCGCGTGGGCGCAGCGGCCAACGAGGCGCTTGCCCGCGAGGTTCAGGTGCGCCGCGAGGCCGAGGCGGTGCTCCAGAGCTCGGAGGAGCGCCTGCAGGGCTTCCTGGATTCGGCCCACGACCTGATTCAGAGTACCGACCCCGACGGGCGCATCGTATATGTGAACCGGGCGTGGGAGCACGCCCTCGGCTACGACCGAGCCGAGCTCCACGGCCTCCAACTGGCGAGCCTCCTCCACCCGCGTTGTCGCCGCCGGGTGTTGCGCCAGTTCAAGCGTGTGTTCGAAGGCGAAGAGGTCGACGAGATCCTCGCCGAGTTCATCACGAAAGATGGACGGATCGTCGTCTGCGCAGGCCGGGTCTCGCGCCACATCGTCGACGGCGTGGCCGTCGCCACCCAATCGATCTTCCGGGACGTCACGGCGCAGCGAGCGGCCGAGCGTGAGCTGGCCGCCTCGCGAGCCAACGTCCAGGCGCTGATCGAAAACACGGGCGACATGATCTGGTCGATCGACACCCGACATCGCCTCGTCAGCTTCAACAGCGCCTTCGCGCTCGCCACCGAGGCGCGTTGGGAGCGCGAACCACGGGTAGGCGACAGCCCAGCCGAGGTGTTCGGACGCGACGACGTCGACTGGTATGCCGAAATCTACGAGCGAGCGCTCCGTGGGAAGCGCTTTTCGGTCGTGCGCGAGGACTTCCTGGCGGGCCAGACGCGCGCGTGGGAGATCTTCTGCAATCCCGTCAACGAGGGGGCGGGCACGACCGGGGCCGTGATGTTCGGTCGAGACGTCACGAGCCGTCTCGAGGCCGAAGAAGCGATCCGCCAGGCGAAGGAGGAGGCCGAAGCCGCGAATCGGGCCAAGAGCCAGTTCCTGGCCAACATGAGCCACGAGCTGCGCACGCCACTGAACTCGGTCATCGGGTTCGCCAACATCCTGCTCAAGAACAAGAAGGGCCACCTCGACGAGAAGGAGTTGGGGTATCTGGACCGCGTCCTGGCCAACGGTCGTCATCTGCTCGCCCTGATCAACGAGGTGCTCGATCTCGCCAAGATCGAGGCCGGGCGGATGGACGTGGTGCTCGAGGACGTCGACCTCGCGGCCTTC
This sequence comes from Longimicrobiales bacterium, assembly GCA_028279425.1. GTDB lineage: Bacteria > Gemmatimonadota > Gemmatimonadetes > Longimicrobiales > Gaopeijiaceae > Gaopeijia. Next base: position 45,941 of record JANQNV010000167.1, read on the forward strand.
GTGGTCGAGACCGTGTCACAGTTGGAAGGACAGGCTCGCGAAAGAAACGTCGTCTTGCAGGCCGATCTCCCGGCCGAGGCCCGGATCGTGCGCACCGATGGAGCGAAGCTCAAGCAGGTGCTGATCAACCTCGTGGGCAACGCCCTCAAGTTCAGCGAGGGGGGGGCCGTCACCGTCGCCCTCGCCGTGGACGAGGCGGGTGTCCCCACCGAGCTGGCCGTCCGCGATACGGGAATCGGGATCTCGCCCGAGCGCCTGGAGGCGATCTTCGAGGCGTTTGCGCAGGCCGATCAGAGCACGAGCCGCCGCTTCGGCGGAACGGGTCTCGGACTCGCGATCTCGCGATCGATATGCCAGCTGCTGGGGTACGATCTCGATGTCGCATCGACGGTCGGGGTGGGCTCGACCTTCACGATCCGGCTCGGAGACGGCGCCGCCTCCGACGTGCCCACTGCGTCGTCGGGGGGAGCGGGCGCCGAGCTCGCCGGAGAGCCGGAGGCGCAGGTCGAGCGGCCGTACCGGGTTCTGGTGATCGAGGACCACGGCGATGACCGCGCGTCACTGGCGACCACGATTCGCGGCCTCGGTCTCGACGTGCTCGAGGCGGCGACGGGGGCCGCTGGGCTCGACCTCGCGCACCAGGCGCGCCCCGATCTGATCACCCTCGCGGGCATGCTCCCCGACATCGCGTCGGGCTCCGTGCTCCGACAGCTGAGCGAGCATCCCGTGACCCGAGCGATTCCCGTGGTGCTCACGGTGGAGCCGTCGCTCGACCCGATCGGCGCCGGTGGTCAGGCCGCGGTGATCGTGAAGCCGATCCACGCCGAAGACCTGACCGGGGTGTTGTCGTCCATCGCGCCGGGTGCGCTCCCCGCTCGCAGGGGAGACGTCGGAGCCGAGGCGCCCCCGCCGGGAGCGAGCCCACAGGTCGACACGGCCGAGGCCGACGTGGCCCCGACCGGGGGACAAATGACGTCTCCGGGGGGCTGAACGGCTGGCGGTGTGGCGGGTAGTCGCGTCCCATGATTGCGATTCCCACTTCGCGCCTTTCGGCGCTCAACGATGCCCCGATCCACCCCGATCGAGACTACGTGCTCTACTGGATGGTGGCCCAGCGTCGCCTCCACTGGAACTATGCCCTCGATCACGCCGTCCACCGGGCCGCCGCACTGGGCGTCCCGCTCGTGGTGTTCGAGGCGCTGCGGATCGGATACCGGTGGGCCTCCCCACGCCATCACCGGTTCGCCCTCGACGGTATGGCCGAGCACCGGGAGGCTCTGCGCGGTGGGCCCGTGGCGTATCTACCCTACGTCGAGCCCGAAGCCGGGGCGGGGAAGGGGCTGCTCCGCGCCCTCGCCGAGCGGGCGTGCACGGTCGTGACCGACGACTACCCGGTCTTCTTCGTGCCCCGCATGCAAGCGGCGGCGGCGGACGTGATCGACTGCCGTCTCGAGCGGGTCGATTCGAACGGACTGCTGCCGATGCGGATGGCGGCGAGGACCTTCACCGCGGCCGTTCACTTCCGGCGCCACCTCCACAAGACTCTGGTCCCGCACCTCGGCGAGGCACCCTCTCCGGATCCTCTGCAGGGTGTCGACCTTCGCGCGGCACCCGATCTCTCGGCGGTGACCACCCGGTGGCCGATGGCCACGGGCGACCTCCTGGACGGGCGCGGTGGTGCTCTCGCGACGCTCCCCCTCGCGGGGCGGGTGCCGGTCGTCGAGCGACGGGGCGGGAGCCAGGCCGGGCGCCAACGCCTGGAGGCGTTCCTCCGGGTCGGGCTCGACGACTACCTCGAGGGGCGCAACCATCCCGATCGCGACGCCTCGAGTGGGCTGTCGCCCTGGTTGCACTGGGGACACCTCTCGGCTCACGAGATCTTTCACCGCGTGACCGAGCGGGAGGGCTGGACGCCGGCGTGCCTCTCGGGCGAGGTCACGGCCAAGCGGGAGGGGTGGTGGGGTATGTCGCCCGCCGCTGAGGCGTTTCTGGAGGAGCTGGTCACGTGGCGGGAGCTCGGTTTCAACTTCGCAGCCGAACGGGCCGACTACGACGACTACGCGAGCCTCCCCAACTGGGCTCGGGCGACCCTGGCGGAGCACGCCGCCGATCCCCGTCCTGTGGTCTACGAGTTCGAGGCGTTCGATGGGGCCGAGACGCACGACCCGATCTGGAACGCCGCGCAACGACAGCTGCGTGCGGAAGGCGTCATCCACAACTACCTGCGCATGCTGTGGGGCAAGAAGATTCTCGAGTGGTCACACGACCCGCGGACGGCGCTCGCCACCATGATCGAGCTGAACAATCGATATGCGATCGACGGGCGTGATCCCAACTCGTACAGTGGCATCTTCTGGGTGCTGGGTCGCTTCGACCGGGGATGGCCGGAACGCGCGATTTACGGCACGGTACGTTCGATGTCGTCGGACTCGACTCGACGCAAGGTCGAACTCGACGAGTATCTGAAGCGGTTTTCGAAGGAGTCCTCCTGATGCCCGTGTTTCGCCATTCCTCAACGCTGCCCTACCCCGTTTCGGAGGTGTTCGATTGGCACACCCGCGCCGGAGCTCTGCAGCGACTCACCCCCCCGTGGGAAGACGTCCGGCTGATCCGCGCGACCGGTGGCATCGAGGACGGGGCCCGGGTGGAGTTGAGTATGAAGAAGGGGCCCATCGACCTCACCTGGGAGGTCGAGCACGTCGACTACGAGAAAGACGTGCAGTTCCGCGACGTGCAGCGGAAGGGTCCCTTCGAGAAGTGGGTCCACACCCACCGCTTCGCACCCGACGGGGCAGGGGGCACCCACATGGAGGATGAGGTCGAGTGGGAGCCGCCCCTCGGCGCCGCCGGCGAACTCTTCGCGGGGCCCATCGTCGAGAGGGATCTCGAGCGGAGCTTCGCCTTCCGGCATCGCCGACTCGCCCACGACCTCGACCTGCACGTGCGCTTCCAGGCGGTGCCGCGCCTCACCGTCGCGATCACGGGTGCCGGTGGCCTCATCGGCTCGGCGCTGTCCGCTCTTCTCACCACGGGTGGGCATCGCGTGGTGCCGATGGTGCGGAGCCGATCGCGAGCCGTGGATGGCGCGGTGTTCTGGGATCCCCGCAGCGGCGAAGTCGACACCCAGGGACTCTCGGGCGTCGACGCGGTGGTGCACCTCGCCGGTGAGCCGATCAACGGGGTCCGCTGGACCCGCGCGAAAAAGGCGGCGATCCGGGATTCACGTGTGGAGGGAACGCGCGTCCTGTCGGAGGCCATCGCGGGGATGCACGACGTGAAGTCTCTCGTGATGGCGTCGGCCGTCGGGTTCTACGGGGGACGCAAGGACGAGATCCTGACCGAATCCAGCAGCCGCGGGAAGGGGTTTCTTGCGGATGTCTGCGCGGCCTGGGAGGCGGCGCCGAAGCGCGCGGAGGGCGCAGGCGTGCGGGTCGTGAAGATCCGGAACGGCCTGGTGCTGAGCCCGGCCGGAGGGGCCCTTCCGGTGATGCTCACGGCGTTCAAGTCGGGGATGGCCGGGCGTGTCGGCAACGGACGTCAGTACGTGCCCTGGATCGATCTCGACGACTGCGTCGGGATCTTCTACCACGCGTTGATGAACCCCGCGATGAAGGGCATCCTGAACGGTACCGGACCCAATCCCGTGACCAACGCCACCTTCACCGACATTCTGGGTCGGGTGTTGAACCGACCGACGATCGTACCCCTGCCGAAGCTCGCAGTCCGCGCGATGCTCGGCGAGATGGGAGACGAGCTCCTGCTCCAGGGGCAGCGCGCCAAGCCGTCGGCGACGCTCGCGGCGGGCTACACCTTCCGGTACGAAGACCTCGAGCAGTCGCTGCGACATCAGCTCGGACGGGTGCGCTGACCGCGACCGGGTCGCGACCACGTTCGACCGAGGCCCACTCCTGACCCGAGACCCCGGCCGGATGCTGGAGGGGCGGTGGAAGCGCGCTAGCGCGGCGTGAGGGCTTCGAGCGCCGACTCGTGACTCGGTCCGCGTGCCGCCTCCATTGCGACGTCTCCGGGCCGACCCCAATCCCACTGGTCGGGGAGTCCGAGGTCTTCGGCAATGCAGCCGTACGTGGTTTCGGCCGACAACACCACTCCGGGCACACCAGCGCCGGGGTGGGTACCGGCGCCCACCAGGTAGAGCCCCTTCACATCTTCCGAGCGATTCTGCGGCCGCAGGTAGGCCGTTTGCGTCAACTTGGGCTCGATCGCGAAGGCGTTGCCGTACGTGGCGTTCAACTCGGTCTCGAAATCGTCGGGCGTGAAGATGTGGAGCACCTCGAGGGCGTCGCGAAGACCCTCCATCCCCCATTCTTCGAGGAAGTCGATCACCTTGTCGGCGAACTGCTCCTTGATCGACGACCAGTCGATGTCGGCCTTCTTGTTCGCCACGGGGATGAGCACGTACATGCTCTCGCACCCCTCCGGAGCCATGTCGGGGTCGGTTCGAGTCGGTGCGTGCACGTACATGCTGAAGTCGTCGGGGAGGATCTTGCGATCGAAGATATCGCGCACCAGCTCCTTGTAGCGCTCCGACAAGATGAGGGTGTGGTGCTCCAACTGCGGGTACTGGCGGCGCGTGCCCAGGTAGAGCAGGAAGCAGCTCATCGTGTAACTCGTCTTGTCGACTTTCCGGTCGGTCCAATGCTTGCGCACCGAAGGGTCGACGAGCGCCTTGTAGGTATGCCCGACATCGGCGTTGGAGGCGACGATGTCGGCGGGGAGGTACTGGCCGCCCGCGTGAACCCCGACTGCGCGTCCGTCGTCGATCTCGATCCGCTCTGCGGCACAATCGGTACGGACCTCTCCTCCGATTTCCTCGAAGAGCTTCGCCATGGCCTCGACCAGCGAGTACATGCCCCCGCGGCTGAACCAGACGCCGCCGCGCTTCTCCAGGTAGGGGATCATGAGGTAGACGGCCGGCGTCGAAAACGGATTGCCCCCGACGAAGAGCGGGTGGAAGGAGTAGATGAACCGGTGCCGGAAGTCCTTGAAGTACTTCGAGACGAACGAATGCACGGGCCGCCAGGCCCCCAGCTTGACCACCTTGGGGACGAAGCGGAACATGCTCGCCCACGAGTCGAAGGGCTTGGACCCCAGCCGGTCGGCGATGATCGACTCGTAGATGGGCTCGACGGCCGTCATGAAGTCGTCGAACCGGGCGGCGTCTCCCGGGTCGAACTCCGCCATCTGCGCCTTCATCCGATCGGCGTCGGACACGTAGTCGAGGTGGGTCCCGTCGTGGAAGTAGATGCGGTAGAACGGGTCGAGCGGGATCAAGTCGATGTAGTCCACGAGGCGGCGACCCGCCGCTTCGAACACCCCGTCGAGAATCGCCGGTGCGGTGATCAACGAGGGCCCCATGTCGAAGACGTATCCCCGATCGACCAATTGGTACGCTCGCCCCCCCAGCTTCTCGCGCTTCTCGACCAAGGTGACCTGAACGCCGGCCGCCTGGAGGCGGATCGCCAGGGCGAGGCCGCCGAAGCCTCCCCCGATGACCACCGCGCGTTTCGAGTCACCCGTGTCGCTGTCGGTGCCTGCGTCGGGGTGCGCCCCAGGCGCCGTGGCGCCGCGGGTGGCGGTCTGGGAGGGTGCCGCGTGTGACATCGTTACTCTGCCTTGGCCGGGCTCGGGGACAAACCGAACGCCGGAGTTGAACCTTCGGAGGTGGTGCGGCGGAGTTCGGCCAGTCCGCCGAAGCCCAGCCGCAGTTTCTGGGTGAGGCGGGTGTAGGCCCGCGTGGTGCCGTTGTCGTACTCGAGTCGGCGAATCTCGTCGTGGATCCCCTGGTACACCCGGGCGGCGACGGCGACCGGGCGGGCGAAGAAGGTGGGGAGGGCCGGCAGGGCGGTGAACGCTGCCGCGTATTGTCGGTCGGCGATCTCCATCAACGCTTCGCAGAGGTCTGCGTAAGGTTGAGGCACGGGCCCCCGCCCGGACGCGACGTAGTCGACCATGGAGAGCCCGACGCCGTGTCGGTCCATCAGGTCACGAGGGAGATAGAGCCGGTCGGCGCGCCAGTCCTCGCCGACGTCGCGAAGGATGTTGGTGATCTGCATCGCATGCCCGAGGCCGTAGGCGCGGGCCAGGACGTCGGGGTCGCGAACGCCGAAGAGTTCCGTCACCCACCCTCCCACGACCGACGCCACACGATAGGTGTACACCTCGAGGTCTTCGACCCGGTTGAAGCAGATCGGCTCCAGGTCCATGCCCACCCCGCTGAGCAGTTCGTCGGGGTAGTGGAAGGGGACCTCTCGCTGCCGGGCCTCGCCCATCACCGCATCGGCGAGGGGGACGCCGGTGGGTACGCCATCGTAGGCCTGCCGCACGAGGCCTCTCCACGCCTCCAGGCGCGCCCGGGCGTGGCTGGGCTCCACATCCGTCTCGTCGACCAGATCGTCGGTGAAGCGGCAGAAGGCGTAGACGCCCTCGACCGATCGGCGAGGGTCGGGCGGAAACAGGCGCGAGGCGAAGCGAAAGGACTTGCTGTGCTCGGCGAAGAAGCGACCCCATGCCGAGGGATCTCCCACGCGCTGGGCGAGGGTCACCACCTCGCTCTCGACCGAGGCGGGCGTGGCCAGACGCTCGCGCTGGCGTTGCACGAACTCGGCCCTCTGCGCGGCCACGGCCCGATCCGCCACGTCGACCCAGCTCTCGAGAATCTGCGCGAGGAGGCCGTCGTCTTCCGAGAAGGCGTCCACCACCTCGCGCGACTCCGACTCCAGCCGCGTCATGACTCTCGTCATCGCGTCGCCACGCGCCGGGTCGAACAGTCGCTCGACCACCTCGGACTCATCGAGCGCGAAGCCGGTCAGGCCCGCCATGTCGAGCACGAAGCTCCACTTCTTCTGTCGATAGTCCTGGAGCGCCTTCTTGCCGGTCGAGGCCGCCGGACAGTAGTCCAGCGTGTCGTCGACCATCTGGTAGAGCGCTCCGATTCTGCGCCCCGCCGCCTCGGCTTCGATCTCGGTGACGGGGTGTCCTGCCCAGGCCGACGCGAGGGCCACCGCCGCCGCGAACAGCCCGCCCGACTTCCCTTCGATCGTCTCACGGTACTCGGGCGCCGTGAGGACCCGCCCAACGCCGCGATGCTGAGCGATTTCGCCCGCCACGGTTCGCTCTACCGCGACGACGAAGGTCTCGATGAACGGTGCCAGCCCCGTCGAGGCGGCGATACGGTACGAGGCCGTGAGAAGGTGATCGCCTCGCACGAGCGCTGGAGCGATCCCATTCGTATGCGCCAACGTGGGGCGTCCACGACGGGTCTCGGCCTCGTCGAGAATGTCGTCGTGGAGGAGCGACGCCTCGTGCACCATCTCGATCGCCAGAGCCCCCCGCCAGAAGCGGTCGTCGACCGCCGTCCGGGCCCGGGGAGGGAGGGCCGAGAAGGCGATCAAGGGCCGCAGAAGCTTGCCGTCGAGTTGCGTGACGGGGAGTCCCTGAGCCTCGGCCCACGCTGCGGCGTCGGCCAGACCTCGCCGAATCCGAGCGTGGACCGACGACGTCTCACGGTCCCGTTTCGGATCCGGTTCGGCCGTCCCGGCGCGAGCGGCGCCCATCAAGACCGTCCCTGCGACGTCGCAAGCACCGGGCCGGGGTCGATGCGCGCAGGCTCACCGTCGCCGCCCGCGATCGCCCGATGCACGAGCCATAGAAGGGCGAGGACCCCCACCGTGCCGATCGACGACCACCACAGGCCGGCCGCGGTGACCATACCGAGGGGCATCAGGAGCACACCTCCGTAGTAGAACAGCGACCAGCTCGCCGACAGGTCTCCGCTCCATCCGGGACCCAGACGGTCCATGACCTCGAGCACGACCATGATGACGAGTCCCGTCAGCAGCCATCCCAGGAGGTTGACCCACGGCATCCCGTAGAAGGGGCCGGTGCTTTCCCACAGCCAGTAGGGAGTGAGGAAGCTCATCGCGGGGTCGAGCGCCAGGTCCCACGTGACCAGGAGCACCGACGCGAGGAGGATGCGCGGAATCGCCCGTCGCGCGCCCGGAAAGGTCGCTCGTGCCATCACGAATGCCGGCGCGGACATCAGGAACCAGCTCAGCGGAATCACGTAGGGCACGCGGCCGGCCAGCTTGGGGCCGAGGAGGCCGGTGTAGCTGTAGCCGGAGAATGGAATCCCGTAGCCCGTGCCGATGTGCTCCGCGAGGAAGGACACCGCGTAGATCGCCAGGAGGGCGGGGATCCACGTGGCACCCGCGTGGCGTCCGAGGGCGACGAACAACACGATCGCCGTCAAGATGATGTGCACGCGCGCGAAGAAGGGGAACGAGATCGCGTAGAAGTCGGTCGCCCATGATCCCGGCGGAAGGTTTTCGGGCCGGAGGCCGAAGAGCGTGTAGCCGGTCAGGGCCACCGCCGTGAAGACGAACAAGCCGATCAGGGCCCATCCGTCGGGAGTCTTCCAGGTCCACTCACCACGCGCGCTCATCGTGTTCTCCACACCCTTTTCGGGATCCTCAAGCCACATCGTCCACGGGGATCTCGGGCGTGCGCGGCCCGAAGTCCTCCGAGAGCGCCCGATCGAAGTCCCGCATCGACCCGAGAATCCCGAGTTCACGGAAGGGCAGTTCGACGTCGTCGAGAAACGGGCTCTCCGACAGGTCGCCACCCAACGCCAGCGCGTAGGGATGCGCCCGATCGTAGAACTCGCCCAGGATCCGAACTGCGCGCTTCATGTCGGCCGCTGTATTCGGCGGGGCAAAGGATATGCATACGAGGTCGGCATCGCGAGACTTCTGCATGGCAGCGAAGTCTTCGACGGGCACATCGGCCCCGAGAAAGAAGACCTTCCAGCCATGCCGCTCGAGCATCAGGCGGACGCACAGTCCCCCGATGTTGTGTCGGTCCCCCTCCATGCTGCCCACGACGGCGACACGGCGAGACTCGCCGGATTCCCGGGCCTCGAGGGCCACCTCGCGCATGCGGATCAGCACCTCGATGAGCGCCTCCGTGGCCATGTGCTCTTCGCCCACACGGAGCCTCCCGGCCCGCCACGTTTCACCGACCTCCCGCATGAACCCGCGGACGCCCAGGTCGCAGAAGTCGGCGAAGGAGACGCCGGGATGCCGCCCCAATTCGGTGAAGAGCGCCGTGAGGCGGCGAATCTGCCCCCGGGTCAGCCATCCCATGGCGAGCGAGTGGATGCGCGCGTAGGACCCCTCGTCGATCGCCTGGTTGACGGCGGTCCAGACGTGGCCCTCGTAAGGGGTGAAGGGGTCGAGAAACGTGGCGATCGAGCGCTCTCGAGCGAGTTCGAGAACGTCCTGCAGGTGCAGCCGGCGATGACCACCGTCGGTCTTGGTCACCTCGAGGTCCTTTTCGTTGCACCATCGTTTGACCGTCGAGGGGTGCACCGACAGGAGCTCGGCCACCTGCGACGTCGTGAGGTACAGGTCGGAGTTGAAGCGTTCCATGGATTCCACGCGGGGTGTTCGCCTGCGGCCCACGGGGCGACCCCGCTTCCGCTTCACTGGTGGCGTTTTCGACGGCATTTGCACCCCGGGGCACGGATCGAGTTCCCCGTTCCGCTCAAACACCCCAAAAGAGTCGTTTTGGGCCGTCTACAAACCCACGGGCATTTCGATGATCTCTCCGGCCTCATCGAGAGGGGGGTAGGAGAGGCCGAGGTCCCGGCAGCGGCGCGCGATGCGCGGATGCGCCCACTCGAAGAGCAAGGACGCATAGCGCGCCGGCTCGAGACGACAGGCGGCGTACATACCGGCTTCCCGCCGCTGGCGCTGGGCTTCGAAGAGGAGGACAGCGGTCGCCACGCTCACGTTCAGCGAGCGAACCATGCCGACCATGGGTACGGCGACCGTGTGATCCACGCGCGCGAGGGCGGCATCCGAGAGGCCGTACAACTCCGAGCCGACCACGACCGCCGTCGGCCTCGTGAAATCGATCTCCCGGAAGTCGACGGATCGGGGATCGGTATGCGCCGCGACGAGCTGGAAGCCGTCCTCGCGAAGGGCCAGCGTGGCCGCCTCGGTCGAAGCGTGGATGTGCATCGGGATCCACTTCGACGTCCCCGCCGACACCTGGCGATTCAGTGGCCGGGGATCGTCGGCGGGAACCGCATGCAGCTCGAGCACCCCGACCGCGTCGCAACTTCTCGCCACGGCGGAGAGGTTGTACGGCTTGTGCACGCCGTCCATCAGCACGGTCAGGTCCGGCTGTCGCCGAGCCAGAACCTGCTGAAGGCGGGCGAAACGTTCCGGCGTCATGGCGTGATGGGCGTCGGGGGGATGGGAAGGCCGGCTTCGGCGTCGGCCACGACGGCGTCGACCAGGTCGCTGAAGATGAAACGATGCGCGGGATAGAGCGAGTACCAGTACAAGACGCCGAACAACCCGTCCGGCACGAAGTACGCGGTCTGGACCAGGCGCGTACCCGCTCCTTCCGGGATCGCCTCCCATTGCAGCCAGGCGCGGCCCGGCACCTTCATCTCGGCACGCAGCCGCAGAACGTGCGGGGGGCGTGCCTGTTCCACTCGCCAGAAGTCGACGGCTTCTCCGGGTTCGAGGTCGACGGGATGCCTGCGACCGCGCCGGAGCCCGGGACCCCCGATCAGCTGATCCATCAGGCCGCGAAGCGCCCATAGACGGTTCCACACCCGCCACCCCCGCTGTCCCCCGAGCGACGCGAACGCCCGGTAGACGGCGTCGGGCGCCGCCGACACCACCCGGGTGCGCACCTCCCGCACGACGCCTTCCTCGTCGGAGAACGAATAGTGCGGCGCGGCACCGGCAGATCCGCTCCACCGCGTCGTGATCTGTCCTTCCCGCGTCCGCCGCAGCGCGAGTTCGACCGCGTCGGTGTACGACATCGGGGTCACATCCGGGAAGAGCTCGCGAGCGCGTCGCGTGTCGGCGAGCACCGGGTGCACGACCCCGCGCACGAGGGGGATCGCCAGATCGTTCGTAATCGGCGTCACCAGCCCGACCCAACGGGCCGCGAGACCCGGTGGGAGCACCGGCACGGGGATGATCCACCGCCGGAGTCCCCTGACCCGGGCGTATCCCAGGAGCATGTCCTGAAACGACAGTGGGTCGGTGCCGATTTCCACCACTCCGACGGCGTCGGCGCGTTGAACCCCTTCACAAAGGTACACGAGCACGTTGCGGACGCCGATCGGCTGCACCTCGTTCTTGATCCACCGGGGCGCGATCATCGTGGGCAGCCGCTCCGTGAGGTAGCGCACCATCTCGAACGAGGCCGAGCCCGATCCGATGACGGGGCCCGCGCGGAACTCGAGGGTCGGCAGGCCCGCCCGCAGAATCTCACCCACCTCGGCGCGTGACGTGAGATGCTTCGACGCTCGTTTCGCACCGGAGGTGGTCGGAAGCAGCCCACCCAGATACACGACCCGTTCGAGGGAGGTCGTCCGACGACCCGCCGCCACGAAGGTGTGGGCCCACGCCCGATCCCGTTGTGCGAAATCGCCCGGCCCGACCATGGCGTGGATGAGGTAGAACGCTGCGTCGACTCCGTCGAGCGCCTGTCGGACCGAGGCGGGGTCGTTCATGTCGCCCGGCGCGATCTCGACGTCGTCGCCCCACGGCAGCGCCCGGGCCCGCTCGGCGTCGCGCACGAACACCCGCACCCGATGCCCCCGGCGGAGGAGGCGAGGCACGAGCCTCCCGCCGACGTAGCCCGTCGCTCCGGTGACGAGAATGTGCATGGGGAATCCGAATTCCAGGCGGCGGGTTTGCGAGTTCGCCCGAGTCGTTATGTTCGACCGTCGAACGCATCCAGTACGACCGAGGCCCTTACATGATCCGACGCCTGTTTCCTCTCCTCGTGCTTTCCCTCCTTTCGAGTGGGGCGTGCGATCGCACGACGTCGCTCGCCGTGACGCCGGAAGTCCAGGAGGAGACGTCGTTCGAGAACGGGCTCGACGGGTGGTCGATCGACCAGACGACGACGAGTACGGGAACCGCCACCGTCACCGGTGGGGGGGCGTCGGAGGGGGCCAACTACGTTCGAGTGACCCTGGCGCAGGGTTCGGACTTCGTGTGGCTCGAGCGCTCGTTCACCCTCGAGCCCAGCACCGCCTATTCCGTGACGCTGTCGGCCGACCTCACGACGTTCGCGGGCTCGGGAGACCTCCGCGTCTTCGCCGGCGCCGTCGACCCCGACGGATCCGGCTTCGGGTCGGAAGGTCCGCTCCCGGCCGACTGGACGCGGACACTGGCGCCGCGGCCCTTCACGACCGACGCGCAGGGGCGCGTCTGGGTTGCGCTCGGCGTCGCGGCGACGGGCCAGGCGGGCGAGTTCGGGATCGACCAGCTCGGTGTCGCATTCCTGCGCACCAGCGACTGACCGACCCACCCCCGCTCAGCCCGACTTCGCCAGCGAGGCCTCTTCCAGCCGTTCGGAGAGGGCGTCGATGAGGGCGCTCGCACTACCCTCGCGGCCCCCGGTGAGCTCGTCGAGCGACGTCGCGTCGACCAGCGCCGCCGCCTCGCTTTCGGTGAGATCGCTCTTTTCGATCAGACCCTCGATGAAGCGCCGTTGCTTCGCGCTGGGGGGGCGACGCACGTCGTAAATGGCCTGT
>JANQNV010000171.1 GCA_028279425.1 Longimicrobiales bacterium
CCCCGCGGCCCCGACAGCCGTCGCGAGTAGCGCGGCGCCCGACCCGGCGAGCGTCACCGGATCGAGCGGCTGGATCGCTTCGTTTCTCTTCGGTGTCCAGCCGCTCGATCCGGTGACGCTCGCCGGGTCGGCCGCCGCGCTACTCGCGACGGCTGTCGTGGCCGCGTGGTTGCCGGCACGCCGGGCGACACGGGTGCCACCGGCCGAGGTGCTGCGCGCGGAGTAGCCGGGGCGGCTCGGCTCACTCCTCCCGGAGGATCCGCATCGGGTCGACCCGAGCCGCACGCCGTGCCGGTGCCGCGGCCGCGGCGAGGGCGCCCCCGGCGGCGAGGGCCACGACGGCGGCGAGAGTCCCGGGGTCCCGGGACGGGATCTCGTACAACATGGCGTCGAGGAGAGGCGCCAGGGCGACGGCCGCGACGGCGCCGATCCCCGCCCCTGCTCCCGCGATGGCGGCCGCCCGAAGAAGCACCATTCGGCCGACGGTGGCCGAGGGAGCTCCGAGGGCTTTCTGGATGCCGATGCGGCGCTGCCCCGTGGCGACGGAGTAGGCCATGACGCCGTAGACGCCCAGGAGAGCGACCGCAACGGCGAGGACCGCGAAGAGGCCGAGACTCAGGGTGCGAAAGCGGGCGGACACGGTCGTCTGGCGAACGAGGGACTCCAGCGTGGCGAGCGACCGGAGGGGGGTACCGGGGTCGATCGCCCCCGCGATCTCGCGCAGGGCCTGGGCGAGGGCGGGAGTGTCGCTCGAGGTGCGGAATACCGCGTAGAAGTAGCGTCCCGAGACGAAGCCGTACGCACGACGGAACTCCTGTACGTCGTAGTAGGCACGGGGCGTCGCTGCTCGATCCAACGTTCCCGACAACACGTCCGGCACGATGCCCACCACTTCGTAGAACGTCTCGGGCGGCGACGGTTGCCCGGGCTCGACGTCGAACGAGATCCGCATCCCGAGCGCGTCACCCCCGGGGGCGACGCGATCCGCGGCGGCCTCGTTGAGGACCACCTCGCGAACGGCGGTCTCACCGCTCGGGTCACGTCGCGGGTCCCGACCTCGAAGGAGCGGTAGCCCCAACGCCTCTCGGTACAGACCGTTCCAGACTTCGATGCCGATCACCGGAGTCGCGCCCCGCTCGAAGACGTCTCCCTCCCGCACCATGGCGGCCTCCAGGCGGGAGCCGCTGAACGGCAGATGGCTCGTGAGCCCCGCCGATTGCACCTCGGGCAGTTCGGTGGCGCGTTCGAGGAGGGTGCGGTGGTAGTCCAGGATCGCCGCCAGGTCGGGATAGCGGTCGTCGGTCAGCCCCACCTCGGCCACCCAGAGTCTCCCGGGGTTCGGGAATCCCGGATCCACGGCGTTGAGGCGGGCGAATGAGCGCAGCAGTGTACCCGCTCCCGCGAGGAGTACGACCGAGAGGGCGATCTGGGCCGCGGCAAGGGCGGCATGGGTGCGGTGGGAGCGGGGGCCGCCCCCCAGGCTGCGATGTGCTCCCGGAGCAGCGGAGGCGGCCGCACGCAGCCCCGGGAGCAGGCCCGCCAGGAGTCCGATGAGGAGCGACATTCCGAAGGCGAAGGCGACGACCACGGGGTCGATGGCGATCGCATCACGGCGCGGGAGATCGGCCGGGGCAAGGGCGACCAACCCCTCGACGCCGGCCAGTGCGCCGGCCAGTCCGACGGCGCCCCCCGCGAGCGCCAGGAGAGCGTTCTCGGCCACCAGCCCGGCGACGAGATGGCGGCGATGCGCACCGAGCGACACCCGCACCGACCACTCCCGTTTGCGCGTCTCCGTACGGGCGAGAGACAGGCCCGAGACGTTGGCGCACGCGACCATGAGAACCAGCCCCACGGCCCCCATCAGCGTCCAGAGCGCGCGCCGTACGGGAGCCTGTTGCACCTCGGCGACGCTGCGGACGATGACCGATCGGACGTCGTCGCCCACCTCGGCCCGGAGTCGCTCCGTGAATCGATCGAGCTCCAGTCGAGCCGTCTCGAGCGTCGTGCCGGGTGCCAGGCGGGCCCCGACGTGCAGGAAGCCGCTCCCCCGGTCGTGCATGAACGGGGAGTCGCGCAACGGGACCCAATACTGCGTCTCCCGGTCGGGCCAGGTGAAGCCGCGGGGCATGACGCCCTGGACGACCCAGGAGGCGTCCGACAGCGAGATCGTCGTGCCGACGATGTCCGGATCGGCTCCGAAGCGCCGCTCCCACAGGTCGTGCGACAGATGGATCGTCATCGCGTTCAGCCCACCCTCGCCGGGCCCGTACCACGATCCCAGCGCCGGCCGCACGCCCACGGTCTCGAACAGCTCTGGCGACATCGACGTGCCCCTCCAGACCTCGCTGACCCCACCCGCGGCGTAGATCCCTTCGGCGCCGGTCCACACGGCGATGCCCTCGAGCCCGTCGATGTTCTCCCGCCAGTCGCGCACCGCGGGGTAGTCGATACCTCCATCGCCCGGCGTGCCGTCGCGGAGGGCGTCGATCCGCACGAGTCCGCCCGGATCGGGGTAGGGGAGGGGGCGAAGCAGCACGCCGTGGACCACGGTGAACACCGAGACCGTGGCCACCATGGCGGCGCCGAGGGTGAGTACGATGGCCATGGAGTACCCCGGCGCCCGGCTCAAACTGCGGAGGCTGTCGCGAACCGCCTGAGCCGGGCCGAGGGGAGATCCGGGTGCACCCCAGGGGCGCCCGGACAGGCGGTCGCGCAGCGACCATCCTGCCACGCTGAGGGCCTGGCGCAGCAGCCATCGGTCGGCGGGGCCGGCGCCCTCCGCGGCCGTACGCTCCCGGTGTTCCTGCTCGAGTTCGGTGCGAATCGCTCGGCCCCGAGCGTCGTCGGCAAGGACACGACGAAGGATTCGCCGTGACCAGGACCGGCGGTTCACCCCCCGTCTCCGTCGATCACGTGCTCGATCCCGTCCCACAGCGTCAGGAGGGCGGAGCGTCGAGCCCGCAGGGCCTGGAGTCCCTCGTGCGTGATCTCGAAACGACGGCGAAGGTGACCGGCGCGCTCCCGATGAGGCGGGTCCGGGGCCCAGGCCAGAAGACCCTTCGACTCGAGCCGGTTCAACGTCGAGTAGAGAGCGCCGCGGGTCACACCTCGGTCGACCTCTCGCTCCAGGGCCGCAGCGATGTCGGGTGCGAAGGCTTCGTCGCCGAGGCGAAGCACGACCAACAAGACCAACTGCTCGAACTCCCCGAGACCGCTGCGTCCACCCATCCTCCGTCCCTCCGTCGAGTCTGCTTTGCCGTCAGAGTCTATCTTGCATACCACAAGTCTATCTTGCCGACACACCCGAAGGCAAGGGACGTCTAAAGCACGATCTCGGCGGGGTGGGGGCGCAGGTTGTACTCCGACGACATGACGCGGCCGTAGGCGCCGGCGTGCTCGATCAGGATCACGTCGCCCTCGGCGCAGGTCGGTAGGGGCCGGTCCGTGGCCAGCCGGTCGCCGGATTCGCACACGGGGCCGACCACCTGGGCCAGGCCGACTGGGGCGTCGGGATAGCGGCTCAGGTTGACGACCCCGTGGTGCGCACCGTAGAGGGCGGGGCGCACCAGGGCGTTCATCCCCGTCTCCACCCCCACGAAGCGCACGTCGGCCTTCTCCTTCACCTGGGTTACGCGAGCGAGGAGTACTCCGGCCTCGGCGACGAGAAATCGGCCGGGCTCCATCCAGATCTCGAGGTCGGGATGTGCCTCGGCAAAGGGGGCCAGAGCCGCGTCGGCCGCGGGCAGGTCGAGCGCCCCGTCGTCGACGGTTTCGGGTACGCCCAGGCCACCGCCGACGTTGATGCGCTCCAGATCGGGGAAGCCGGTGCGCACCTCGCCGAGGAGGCGGGCCACGTTGGCCCAGTGGTCGGGCTGGAGGATCCCGCTTCCGAGATGGGCGTGGAGCCCGACGATCCGGGCGCCGGCCCGGTCGGCGAGCTCCTTCGCGTGCGCCAGGTCGTCGAGGGGTACGCCGAACTTCGAGAACTGGCCGCCGGTCACCACCCGTTCGTCGTGGCCCGAGCCCCACCCCGCGTCGATGCGAAGGATGATCGCGCGGCCCCCGAAGAGGTCGCTCCACTGTTGTAGCGGGTACAGGGCGTCGACGGTGACGTGCCCCGCCTGGGCGAACCCGATCTCGAAATCCGAGCGCGGGCAGAAGTTGGGGGTGAAGAGGATCCGGTCGACGTCGAGGTTCGGCGCCACCTCGCGGACGCGCGCCAGCTCGCCGGGAGAGACACACTCCATGCCCAGCCCCTCGTCGAGCAGCGCCTGGACGATGCGAGGGTGGGGGTTGGCCTTCATGGCGTAGAATACGCGGTCCACCGACGACAGCGCGCGGAGAGCTCGGGCTCTGGCGCGGACCGTATCGAGATCGTAGACCCACGCGACCCCCTCGCGCGCGCCGATCTGCAGCAGGTGGTCGCGCTGGGTGTGCCACCACGGGGCGGAGGGGGAGGTCGGTTCGGGGGCGGCCTCGGCCTCGAGGGGTTCTCCGAAGACGTCGTTGTCGCCCGTCGAGGGAATCAGGATGTCGTGTAGTCGCCGAACCAGTCGGGGCGCGGTGGCCTCGTCGACCACCACGGTCAGGTTGAGGTCGCTCGACGCCTGCGTCATCAGGTGGACCCGGTGCTCGCCCATTGCCTCCAGCGCGGGCCCGAGGCGGTGAAGGAGTTCGCGGATGCGGGTGCCGACCAGGCTCACCGCGGCGCAGCCCGGGATCAGCTTCGCGACACAGAACGCGCTCAGCCGATCGAGGACCCCGCGGAGGGTGTCGTCGTCGAGTTGGTTCCCGTCACCGTCCAGGCTGACGGTGATATTGGTCTCCGATGTGGAGATCAGATCGAGCGAGAGGCCCGCGTCGGAGAAGACCGCGGCCGCCCGACTCAGGAATCCCACCTCCTGCCACATGCCGAGCGTTTCCATCGACACGAGGCTCACGCCCCTCCGGCTCGTGATCGCCTTCACCCGCGGACGCCCGGTGGCGCGCCCCGCCCGGATGACGGTGCCTTCTCGGTCGGGGTCGTGGGTACTGCGCAGGTGGAGGGGGACCCCGTGGTCGCGCAGTGCGGGGATGCAACGCGGGTGCAGCACCCGGCTACCCGTGGTGGCGATCTCCTGCGCTTCACGGTAGTCGAGGACGCGCAGCAGTCGGGCGTCGGGCACGACCCGGGGGTCGGCGCTGAAGACGCCGGGTACGTCCGACCAGATTTCGACGCGGTCGGCCCCGACGTGGGCCGCGAGATACGCGGCGGCCGTGTCGGAGCCGCCCCGACCCAGGACCACCGTCGCTCCGTCGCCGTTGCGTGCCACGAAGCCCTGGGTAACCACGACGTCTCCGGCTTCGGCCAGTCGTGTCCGCGTGGTCTCGTTCGGTGCGGTGCCGCACTCCGCAGAGAGCCAGTCGGCCGCTCCAGCCCGGCGCGTGGGGGTGGACTGCAGGAGGGTTCGCGCATCGATCCAGGATACGTCGAGCCAATTCGAGGTGAGGAAGGCGGCGCCGATTCGGCTCGAAAGGCGTTCGCCGAAAGCCAGGAGTTCGGCGCGGACGGGCGGGGGTGCGGCAAGGGCGCCCTGGGCGTCGGAGGCTCGCGCGAGGGCGGACAGTTCTTCGGCGACGACCTCGTCGGGTGCGAGGCCCAGCTGGAGTGCGAGCGCCCGGTGCCGCTCGGCGATCTCGTCGACGGTGCCCCTGCGCACAGCGGCGTCGGGTTCCGAGGCGAGGGCCCCGAGCAGGTCGGTCGTACCGCGGACGGCGGACAGCACCAGGACGGGGGTCTCACCCGCGGCGAGCCGGTCGCCCACCTCCCGTCGGATAGTGGTCCAGTGGGCGGGCGAGGCGACGCTGGTGCCGCCGAACTTCAGGAGGACGAAGGGAGGTGCCAACCGAGTGCGTCGACCGGCCGCGATCGCCGGGGTAGGGGGGAGGGGGCGTAGCGCCTCAGTCCTAATGCGGGGCTGGGTCCCTGTCCAGGGAGAACTCGATCCGCCCGACGTCTGCCCAGGGTACGTATGTCGCGGGGCCGTCGTCGTCGGCGAACACGAGGACCCCGGCGTTGTCGGGTCCCACATCGCCCTCCGGTTCGACGTCGAGGGTTCGCCCATCCGCCAATTCGATGCGGACCAGCGGCGTCGATCCGTCCGGTCGCGTGGTCGATCCGTCTGGCCGCGCGGTCGATCCGTCGGGTCGCTTGATCGATCCGTCTGGCCGCGCGGTCGATCCGTCCGGTCGCGTGGTCAATCCGTCCGGTCGCGTGGTCGATGCGCCTGGTCGCGCGGTCGATCCGTCTGGTCGCGTCGTCGATCCATTCATTCGCGTGATCGAGCGCACGAGCGCGAAGGGGATCGTGTAGTCGATGCCGCCGGCGGGTGCGTCGAGGGTTTCGGTGGTCTCGCTTTCGTCGAGATCGAAGACGAGTCGCCCGCGCAGCACCTCGCCGTGGCGGGTCGCGACGGTGCCGGCCAGGGCGTGGCCCACCTCGAAGTCGTGGTAGGCCGGCGCCACGACACCGGTGGGTCGGGCGCTCGTGCGGTCCGCCGCGTCCGGGTTCCCGGCCTCTCCGCGATCGGCGAAGTCGACCCGGTCGAACGCCTGCCACGACACCAGCACGCGGCCGAAGCGGGCGTCGTCGACGTAGACGCCCCGATGGTCGAGCCCGGTCGAACGGGTACCCGACAGCTCGGAAAGCTCTCCGGCGACCGTCGTGATCCGAACAGCTTCGGGCCCGCTGCGCTCGATCGACCGTATTTCGGCGAAGGTGAAGGTGGTCTCACCGGCATCCGACTCGCCCCGGAGCTCGTCGTCGCGAAGCGACTGCTGCCGGTTCCATTGGATCAGGCCGGTGAACGTCGACGAGCCGGCACGCACGGTACCCCGTAGGGGCGGCGGACCCTGCACCGCGGCCGCCGGCGACATGAAGTCGATCGACACGACGCTCCACTCGTCGAGTTCGACACGGCCCCGCTCGGTGTCCCACACCTGCAGGCCGTCGGCGAGGTCGTCGGCGCCGAAGCGATCGAGGTGCACGGTGGTGCCACTCCGAAGGGTCACATCGAGCGCCCTGCCTCGGGGTTCGATGCGGGCGAGGTCGCCGAAGCGCACCATGAACGGCCGGGCCAGATCGACCTCGCGGTCCCATCCCACGACCTCGACCCCGAGCAACCCGACTGCGCGGCGTTCGGTCGGACGCTCCTCTTCGCGGAGTGCGGCCACCCATGGATTGTCGCTCTTGGCGCCGTTGAAGTAGTGCGTCCACAGAGCCTCTTCGTCGGTGCCCCATCGGATCCGCCCCTCGAAGACGGACCCGTCGTCCGTCGCGACGCGTCCATAGATGAAGCCGGGATCCGTCACATCGCCGGTGTGATCCTCGGCGCGCACCCCTTCGGCGGCGTCCCGGCTCGGGGTGTCTGCGTTCGGGGTGTCTGCGTTCGGGGCGCCTGTGTCGCGGGCGTCGGCACAGGCGCTCGCGAGCGCGACGCACATGAGGCCGGAGAGTCGGAGGACCGCCCAGCCGCTGCGTTCGTAGCTATCCATGACCGCAATAAACTTTACGATGCAAAGTTCGACAAGATTCGATACGAGCGCCCCCCTCGCGACGATCGAGACGAGCTCGAGCGTCGAGGTCAGAACGAGCGCCCCCCTCGCGACGATCGAGACGAGGTCGAGCATCGAGGTCAGAACGAGCGCCCCCCTCGCGACGATCGAGACGAGCTCGAGCATCGAGGTCAGGACGACGGGCGGCGATGTGGCGGGGGCGGCACGACGATCGGGGCTGGCACGACGATCGGGACGGCCGTAGCGTCGGGTCATGCATTCGACGCGACGAGTTGGGCCGGCCGCGCTGCCGGTGGTGGCGCTTCTGACGATGAGTCTCGGGGCCTGTGCCGCCGATGGTCAGGGCTCGGCCGAGGACCCGGGCAACGCCGATGGTTCGCCCGCGGGCGAGGGTGTGGTGGCCTTCACGGGGGCGACCGCCTGGGCCGGGGGCTCGGAGGCGCCGCTCAGGGATGCCACGCTGCTGGTGCGCGACGGTCGGATCGTGTCGCTCGAATCGGGCGGCGCGGTGCCCGAGGGTGCCGAGGTGGTCGACCTGGCGGGTCGGTTCATCATGCCGGGCCTGATCGATGCTCACGCTCATGTGAGCGGGCTGTGGGCCCCCGAGGGCGTCACCGGAGAGGAGGCCCGACTCGAGGCCGATCTCCTGCTCTTCGCCCGGTACGGTGTCACGACGGTCAACAGCTTGGGTGGAGCTCCGCCCGCGGCGGTCGCGGTGCGCCGCGCTCAAGAGGAGCCTGCTCCCGGTCGAGCCCGCCTCTTGTTCGCGGGCGCGGTGGTGACGGGGCCGACCCCGGACGAGGCCGTCGCGCAGGTCGCCGGCAACGCCGAGATGGGTGTGGACTGGATCAAGATGCGCGTCGACGACAACCTGGGCATCACCGACAAGATGCCCTGGGAGACGGTCGAGGCCGCCATCTCCGAGGCCGATATGCGGGGGATCCGCGTTGCGACCCACCTGTTCTACCTCGAAGACGCACACCGGCTTCTCGAGCTCGGCACCGATCTCGTCGCCCACTCCGTGCGCGACCTTCCCGTCGACGACGCCCTGGTCGACCGGCTGCGTACGGACGGGGTGTGCTACGTGCCCACGCTGACCCGCGAAGTGACCACCTTCGTCTACGCGCTGCGGCCGGAGTGGTTCGACGATCCGTTCTTCCAACGGTGGGCCGACGACCGGCAGGTCGCGCGCGTACTCGACCCCGAGTTTCAGGAGCGCATGGCGCAGAGCGAGGCCGCCCGGCGGTATCGAGAGGCGTTGGTCCAGGCCCAGGAGAATCTGGCGACCCTCGTGAACGGCGGCGCTCCGGTGGCCTTCGGCACGGATTCCGGGCCCCCGGGCCGGTTCCCTGGCTATCTCCAGCACCTCGAGTTGGACCTCATGATCGAGGCTGGCCTCACGCCGCAACAGGCGCTCGAGATGGCCACGTCGGGTGCGGCGGCATGTCTGGGGCTCGACGATGTGGGTCGGCTCGAGGCGGGGCGTTGGGCCGACTTCCTCGTCATGGGAGCGGATCCACTCGAGGACGTGAGCCGGACCCGCTCCCTCGAGGCGGTCTACGTGGGGGGGGCCCTCATCGAATAGGGCTCTCAACCGCAGGCCCGCCCCCCCGGGGGAGGGAGGGCGGGCCTGCTTACAGTTCGCCACGGGGGGGCGCTACATCCCTTCGCGGGAGCCTTCCATGGTTCCGCCGACGACTTCGTCGCCGTCGTCGGATCGGTAGGTGGCGGTGATCGTACCCATCATGTCGTCGCCATCGACCACGGCTGCCGTGCGGGTCGAGACGGTCACGCCGTCGCGGATGACACTCTCGTAGTCCGGTACCACCATGATGACGGAGTCACCCTCCATCGTGACGTCGACGACCATGGGTTCACGGTCCGGCAGCGTCATGGTCCAGACACCGTCGGCGCCCGCGTCGACCCGGACGGCGATGGGGTCGGGCGTGCCGTCGATCATGGCCGTGAGGTTCCAGACACCGCTCAGCGACGCGAGCGACGTCTCGGCCACCTCCATGGGTTCGGCGGCCGTGTCGGTTTCGGCTGGGGGGGCTTCGCTCGACTCTCCCCCGCATGCCGCGAGGGCGAGAGTGATCATGAGGGCTGTGAAGGTCCGCATGTCTTGCTCCGGTCTAGAGAAGGCGCCTTCGTTTCGGGAGAACCTATGGGTGGCCGGCCAGTCGCGCGATTTCGCAAGCTTCGCGCTCCGCCGGCGAGGCGCCCATGCCTCGGCGCCCCTTCAACCACGGGAGTTCCAATGGCCGGTTATTCGGGCACGCCCCTGCCCAAGAAGCTCGGGATTCGAGAAGGCAACCGGGTCGCGACGCTCCAGGCGCCAGAACACCTACCGTCGATTCTGACGCCCTGGCCCGCCGGCGCACGCATCGAAGAGCTACCCCGCGATGGGGCACCCACCAGCGAAGACGACCGCTTCGACGTGATCCTCGCCTTCGTCGACGACGAAGTCGGACTTCGTGCCGGGTTGGCGTCGGCGCCCGACTGGCTCCGTATCGCCGGAGGGCTCTGGATCGGCTGGCCCAAGATGAAGTCCGCCCTCTTTCGCGGCCTCAAGGAGTCCCACGTGCGGGAGGCCGGTCTAGCCACCGGCCTGGTCGACAATAAGGTCTGCGCCATCGATGGCGACTGGTCGGGACTTCGCTTCGTCGTGCGCCGCGAGGATCGCCCCGCCCTCGAGGCGGCGAGAGGCGCGGGCTAGCCAGGGGACTGCGCGAGGCGGGAGCTGCCAGGAGACGACGAGGAGCGGGGTTACCTGCGACGCGGCCGGGCCGACGAGGTGGGGGGACGCGGTCGGGTGGGCGGCAGTTGGCCGGTAGCGGCGAGGGGTGGAGTGCGTTGCGCGGGCGGCCGAGGCAGGCGCGGGCGGTGGGTTAGGCGAGGCGGCCGGGTCAGGTGAGGCGGGTGGGGGAGGCCAGGCGGCCGG
>JANQNV010000238.1 GCA_028279425.1 Longimicrobiales bacterium
CTTGCCGTAGCTATCGCTACGCCGCGTCGTTCCGCCTCGCCCCCGCGGCGCCTCCGCACCCTCGGCGGTCACCAGACTTTGGCGACACTACACTAGCGAGCTCCCGGTGCGGCAACGACGTCGATGAAGACCGGGAAGTGATCACTCACCTGAACCGGTGCACCGGGATCGGTTCGTACGACTCCCTGCCCCACCACGGCGAGGTGGACCGAGGGCAGCACGTAGTCCACCCGAAGACCCCATCGCGCCGTGTCGTCGGGGTCGAGGTCCGGGTACCAGGAACGGGTCGCTTCGACCGCCTCCGGTGCATCGGCACTTCGGATTCGCGGATGTGACAGCAGGTGGGTCTCGATCGGGTTCCCGAACGAGCTCCCCTCGTCCGGATCGGCGTTGAGGTCGCCTACCACCACGAAGGCGTCGGCGGCCGAGATGGAGGCCGGCCCGCCCTGATCGCTCACCACGTCGGGATCGGCGTCGATGATCCGGGCCACCAGCTTGATCTCGTCGTGGTTCCGTTTCCGGTTTCGCATCTCCTCGCCGTCGAACGCGGGCGGCGTCGGATGGGAGGCGACGATCTTGATCACGCCAATGCCGGGCACCTCCACCGGGATCACCGCGTGATTCTTCGAGCTCAGCCGCATCGACGCCCACTCCTCATCGGAGTACCAGAGCTGGCCCGACGGCTCGACGGGCACGTTGGCGTCGGCCAGCGCACTCCAGCGGAACGTCTGGAACGTCTGAACGCCGTCGAGTTGGATGTCGAGCCCGGGCTTGACGAACAACGCCATCCCGTACTGCCCCGGGAAGGTACCGAAGCCCCAGGCGTCGTTGCCGTAGGCACGTTCCAGGGGAGTCTGACGGGGCGGTACGCCGAGGGAGTCGGACCCCGCCACCGGCGGAACGTCGGCGACCGCCGCGCCGTCGTTGTCGAGGTCGAAGCCGCTGGCGACCCCCGTGTTGGTGGGCGGCATCCAGGCGGTGTACTCGATCGGATCGAGCCCCTCCTCCCACACGCGACCGATGTAGTGCTCCACCAGGAGAGAGGCGTTGCTTCCCGCCGGCCGGCCGCCGTCACCCGCCACGCCGGGCACGTCGAAGGTGACCTCGTTGACCAGCAGGATGTCGGCGTCGAGTCGCTGGATGATCTTGGCCGCCTCGATCAACCGCGGATTGTCGGCGCTTTCGACGTCGGCGGTGCGGATGTCTTCGATGTTGTATGTCGCGATGCGCACGGGTCCCCCAATCGCATCCGACACGGCCGCACCCGAACCGGCCGCACCCGAACCGGCCGCACCCGAACCGGCCGCACCCGAACCGGCCGCAGCCGAACCGGCCGCAGCCGACGCCGACCCGTCGCGCCCCCGCTCGTCGCGCCCCGGCTCATCCGGCGCCGCGCATCCGCCCGTCATGAGGGCGGCGCACAGCAAGGTTGCGCCGGTACCGAGGCGGGAGGGAGTCCGCTTCATCGCTGCGGTGCCCGACCGATGCGACTACGCATCGAAGCCGTCGCCGGGGCGCTGGTCAGCCTGCAGGCTCGGCCCCGATGGCGGCCAACCCGACCCGAACGACCTGGGCGTCTTCCGAGCCTCGTGCGCCGCTCGCCGACATGGCGCCGACGATTTCGCCGTCCATGACGATCGGGATGCCGCCCTCGAAGTGGATCGCGCCGGGGATCGAATCGATCGTCCCCGCCTCCAACGCCCGACCATACGCGCCCGACGTTCCCCCCGTCTCGAGCACGGCCGTCACCTTCATCTTCACGATCTCGGTCGTGCGCGCACGCGCTCCGTCCATCCGCCGAAGGTAGATGGGTACGCCCTCCGCGTCGGCCACGTAGATGGTGAGATTCCAGCCGTTCGCGCGCGCCTCGGCTTCGGCCGCGTCGACCGCCTCCTGCGCCTGGGCCATGGTCAGCTGGGCCTCGAGCGGAGAGGAGCCGAGGATCGGGAGGAGGGCGATCGCGAGGACCAGTATATATCGTGCGATGCGCATCGTCATGTCGATTCACCTGTCGTAGGAATGGGGGTGCGCCGACACCCTCGCGCCGCCCTCCCGTGAATGCAACACCTTTGGACCCCGGCCGTCGTGAGCCGGGGTGGCGAGGCCACTTGCCCTCGAGGACTACGAGCGCGGCCTCGTGTTCGGAGGCGGGGTCGACTTCCTCGTCTGCGAGGGCTTCGGCGCCGTCAATCTCGACGCGCGCTACACCCGAGGGGTCTCCCGCGTCACCGGCGACCTGGACTGGAAGAACGAAGCGCCGTCGCGGATGGTGGGATGGACCTTCGCCCCGAGCTGGTGACACTCCCGCGCCCGACCCGGCCGGTCAGAAGATCCGGCGCATCGTCGGCTCGAGCACGATGTACACCGTGCCCTCGCCGCCGTGGAGGCCCCGGGCCACCCGGAGCCGAAGGATGCCTTCGAACGCGGTGAGCCCCACCCCCACGGACCCTCGGGGCCGACCCCCGACCTCCACGTCCCACGCCTCCGAGACCGGGCCCGAGCCACCCGTCACGCCCACCGCACCAAAGGCCTCGGCACCCAGCGCCGGCCCGACGAGCTCGCGCGTCAACCGGGCCGTGAAGAGCGCGACGCGAGCTCCCGCCCAGCGTCGCCACGGGTGCCCGGGAAGCGTGTTCAAGCCGCCGACGAAGTAGAGACGTTGTTCGGGCGTTTCGCCCAGGCGCGCGGCGACGTCGAGGCGCCCCTCGAAGGCGTGGGCTCCGAGTGCCCCCGGGAGCTGCACCAGCCAACTGCTCCGCACCTCCCCGAAGGCCCGCCCCGACCAGGCGCCCACCTGAGCCGTACCCTCCTGACGGACGAGGTGCCCCTCGCCCAGGGTCCACCCCCGCGTCACACCGAACTGCACGGCCACCTCGGTCCCGGGCGCGGCGGGCCGCACCGGACGCGCCGCGACATCGAGCAGGGGCGACTCGGGCCAGACGAGTTCGGCGGCCTCATGCTCCTCGACCCAGGCCTCGACGGTCCACGAGGTCGGGCCGGAACCAGGCGAGAGGCCCGCGCGCACGCCGGTCACGAAGTAGGGATCGAGCCGATCTTCGGCCGACGTCAGCATCCCGAGCGACCCGAAGACGCCGTAGCCGGAACGCGGCCACCCGGCATCGCCGAGTTCTTGCCATCCGACCCGCAGTCGCGGCCGGAGCCCCTCGACACCCGAGAGGGCCATCGCGACAGACGCCTGGCGGGCCCCGATCGCATACCCCGCAAGGAGGTCCACGCGGCGTCCGGCGAGCGAGGCCGTCAGACCCGCCCCCAGACGCACGCCTTCGGCCCGCGTCATCCGCACGATCGAGGAGAGGCGGTCGGCGTGGAGCCGCACGCCGCTCCCGCCGCTGGAGGCGAGCTTCCGAAGATCACGCCAGCCGAGATCGGGCAGCTGCCAGGACCCGTCCAGCCCCTCATCGGCCAGCCCGTCGAGAAGCCCTCCCCGAAAGCGGGTGGAGTCGGCGGCTGCAGGATCGGCGACACGCACCATGGGACGTTCGGCCGTCGCGTTGGTCGCAGCATCGAGCTGGACGTAGCCGCTGACCTGGATTCGCGAGCGGATCACCGTTCCGAGGGGAAGGTCGATGACCGTACTCTCCCGGCGCACCTCGATGGTCTGGGCCCGCGGAAGCCACAACGCCTCGCCCCACAGCATGAACTCGAGGCCCACCCGCACGTAGTCGTTGCGGGCGTCGACGTAGGAGGCGTCGGTAAAGGTGAAGTCCATGCGTACGACCCCACCCGTCGACTCGTCGATGTGGATCGAGCCGACGAACGCCGCGCTGTTCGGATCCCGCGGTCGCACCATCAACTCCGTGATCCGCCGCGGCTCCGCCCCCGCCCCCTGGAGCACGACCGTCGGTCCCAGGCGGAAGTCGTAGAGATCCGTGGGGCCCTCACTCAGCGGGTGCGGTACCCCGCGCACGTCGCGCCCATCACCCACCTGGATGCGGTCGGAATAGGTGCCCTCGGCCAGCCGGAAGCGGTCGGAGTAGTACCGTAGTTCCCGCAGGGGCAGAAAGTCCTGCCCCCGCGTCGCGCGAAGCACCTGCCGGGTGGGACCCGGAGGACTCAGCTCGACGTCGAGCGACAGCTGGTCGACGCGTAGCGGCACCGGGGGCGCGCCGTCTTCGCGATCGAGGTAGAAGTAGACGTGCCCGTCGGCGCGGGCCACATAGGTGGTGCCTCGCGGACTTCGCGCCGGTGAGCGCCGGGCCTCCCGCGCCGCGCGCACGAGCGCGAGCGCCTCTGCCCCGTTCCACTCGGACTCCTGCCCCCGGGCCGGCTCCAGAGGAACCAGCACCAGAGCCAACCCGATGGAGAGGACCGCGCTACGCATTCAACCCTTCGTCGGTGGACTCGCTACGGCCCTACCAGGCAATCCCGTAGTCGTCGCCGTGGTGGCTCGCGCCTCCCCAGAACGACCCATTGTCCCAGTCGAAGAAGATCGCGTTGATGGGCCCCGACGTTCGCTCCGAGAAGGTCAGGTCGTACCCCATCCGTCGCAGCTCGGCCTGCACCCAGGAGGGCGTTTCGTTCTGGACCAGCAGGCGGCCGGGCCGGGACTCGTGCATGCCGAACGAACCCCGCATCTGGAAGGAGTTGATGTTCGGTGCCTCCACCGCCTGCTGCACGTTCATGTCCCACTCCACCATGTTCAGGAAGAACTGGAGGAGGTTCTGGTCCTGGGCATCCCCGCCCTGCACCGCAAACGAAAGGAACGGCTTCCCGTCCTTCAGGGCCATCGACGGGGTGAGCGTCACACGGGGGCGCTTGCCGGGCTCCACGACGTTGTAGGGGTTGTCGGCCGGGTCGGTCACGAACGACTGCCCGCGCTGGCTGAGTCCGATCCCCGTGCGGCCCGCGATCACGGCGGGCACCCACCCACCCGAGGGAGTGATGGACACGACCCATCCCTCCGCATCGGCGGCCTGCACCGACGTCGTGCCGGCGTAGAAGGCGTCCTCGAACGCCCCGTCGTCCGCATACGACGAGGTCGCGAAACCGGCCGCCGCAGCATTGCCGTCCTGTGTGGTGACCGCTCGGCTCCGCTCCTTGACCGTGTGCCACCCCTCGAGGTAGTCGAGGAACGGGTTCGACCCGCCCTGATACGGGTAGGGGTCGCCCGGTCCGATGTCGGGGTCGTTTCGCTCCCAGTCGATGAGCCCCGCGCGGTCGCGCGCATACTCCTTCGAGAGGAGGCCCTCCATGGGCTCCTCCGGAGGGAAGTAGGGATCGCCGTAGTAGAAGTCCCGATCGGCGAACGAGAGATTCATCGCCTGATACAGAGCGTGGGTGTAGCGGGCGCTGTTGTAGCCCATGGACTGCAGGTCGAGGTTCTCCAGGATGTTGAGGGCCTGAAGAAGGACCGGCCCCTGCGTCCACTGCGTGAGCTTGTAGACCTCGATCCCCTTGTACGTGGTCATGGCGGGCTCCTCCTGGATGACCTGCCAGGTGGCCAGATCGTCCATCGTCATGAGCCCGCCCTCCTCCTGCACGCCCCTCACCATCTCTCGGGCGATGTCGCCGCGGTAGAAGCGGTCGTACGCGGCGTAGATCGCCTCCGCTCGAGACTTGCCCTCGGCCAGCGCCTCGGCCTCGGCCTCGACCAACTTGGCCAGCGTCTGATGGAGATCCTCCTGAACGAAGATCTCTCCGGGATGCGGGGCCTCCCGCTCCTCGTCTCCCAGGTGCGGCAGGTAGACATCGGGAGAGTAGGTCCACTCCTTGATGCGCTCCTTGGCCCCCTCGATCCGATCGGCGGTCCCCGCCTCGATCGGGTAGCCCTGCGCCATCTCCATGGCTGGAGCCAGGACCTCGGCGAGGCTCAAGCGTCCCCATTCGGCCACCATCGTCATCAGGCCGCCCGGAGTTCCAGGGGTGACGGCCGACAGTGGACCGAACTCAGGCGGGAATTCGAGGCCCTCCTCCTGGTAGAACTCGGCGGTCGCACCCGACGGAGCCACACCGAGGGCGTTCAGCCCGATGACCTCACCCGTGTTGGGATTGTAGATGAGCGCCTGGGTTTCGCCGCCCCAGCTCAGCACATCCCACATGGTGGCGGTCGCAGCCAGCATCGCAGCCGCGGCGTCCACCGCATTCCCCCCCTTCGCGAAGGTCACCGCGCCGGCGGTCGCACCCAGCGGCTTCCCCGTGATGGCGACCCAGTGCTTGCCGTGCAACACGGGCTTCTGCGTGCGCTGCGCATGGGTTTCCCCAGGGAGTGAGGCCGTGAAAAGCGCCGCCACCGCGACACCGGAAAGAAGGCGGAGAGGGAAGGTGCCCATGGGATGCTCCTGCAAAGGCCAGGCGGTTCGACGAGCGAACCGCAAAGTTGGGTCCAACGAAGACGACACCGCAACGCGTCACCGGGGTCCATCGGCCCCTCCACCTCTTGCGAATCGCGATCACACCTTCACATCCTCCGTCGCACCGTTGCACACCCCTTCGCGAGGCCCCCGCTCCCATGTCCGACGACCCACGACGACCTCTGCGCTCGAGACCGCGCCGGAACCGCAAATCCCCGGCCGTGCGCGATCTGTGCCGCGAAACGACCCTCACCGTGGGGAACCTCGTCTACCCTGTATTCCTGCACGAAGCCGACGGCGATGAGCCGCTCTCGTCGCTGCCGGGGCGCACACGGTACGGCCTCGACGGTCTCGTGCGGGAGGCGACGCGGGTGAGCGCACTCGGGATTCGCTCGATCGTGCTCTTCCCGGCGGTGCCGGAAGACCAGAAGACGAGCGACGGGCGCGAGGCGGCCAACCCCGACGGACTCGTCCCGCGCGCACTCCGCCGACTTCGTGCGGAATGCCCCGAGTTGACGCTGATCACCGATGTGGCGCTCGACCCCTACAATTCCGATGGTCACGACGGCATCGTCGCCGACGACGGACGCATCCTGAACGACGAAACCGTCGAGGTACTGTGTCGCCAGGCGGTCACGCAGGCGCGCGCCGGCGCCGACATCATCGCGCCGAGCGACATGATGGACGGACGCGTCGGGGCGATTCGCGACGCGCTGGACGCCGATGGACACCACGAGGTATCGATCCTCTCGTACACGGCCAAGTACGCCTCGGCCTTCTACGGCCCCTTTCGGGGCGCGCTCGATTCGGCGCCCAAGAGCGGCGACAAGAAGACCTACCAGATGGACCCGGGGAATGCGCGCGAGGCGCTGCGCGAACTCGCCCTCGACGAGGCCGAGGGAGCCGACATGGTGATGGTGAAGCCGGCGGGCCCCTATCTCGACGTGATCCGCGCGCTCCGCGAGTCCACGCCGCTACCCGTCGCGGCGTACCAGGTGAGTGGCGAGTACCTGATGATCAAGGCCGCGGCGGCGAGCGGTTGGCTCGACGAACGGAGCGTGGCTCTGGAGAGCCTGCTCGGGATCCGCCGAGCCGGCGCCGAGGTCATCTTCACCTACTTCGCGCCCGAAGTCGCCGAGTGGCTGGCGTGAGCGAGCCCGGCATGGACGAAGCCGGCATGAGCGGGCCCGCGAAGATCGGGATCCTGACCATCTCGGACCGCGCGAGCCGGGGCGAGTACGAGGACCGCGGCGGGCCGGCGATTCGCTCCTATCTGGGCGAGGTGCTGACCTCGGAGTGGGAGGGGGTCGCTCGCGTGATCCCCGACGAACGCGGGGGTATCGCACAAGCGCTGCGCCAGTTGGCCGACGAGGCTGGATGCTGCCTCATCGTCACCACGGGTGGGACCGGTCCAGCCGCGCGCGACGTGACCCCCGAGGCGACACTGGACGTCTGCGACAAGGAGATGCCGGGGTTCGGCGAGCTCATGCGCACCGTCTCGCTCCGAGCGGTGCCTACGGCGATTCTCTCGCGCCAGACCGCGGGGATTCGCGGCAACGCGCTCATCGTCAACCTCCCCGGGCAGCCGAAAGCCATCGCCGAGTGCCTCGACGCCGTGTTTCCGGCGATTCCCTACTGCGTCGACCTCATCGGCGGCCCCTACCTCACGACCGACCCCGAACGGATCGACGCTTTCCGCCCGAAGAAGAAGGGCTGACCACGGGCGGGCCCCCACCTGACCACGAGGCTCGACATGCCGCCACATCCCGGAGGACCCGTCTACTTCAAGAAGAGCGGTGCGCCGAAGCAGTCCACGATGTGTTGCTTCGTCGTCGACCCGAACAAGCCGGGCAAGCTGTTCGCGCTGGTCTGTCACCACACCGTCAAGGGCTCCGACGACAACCGTATGTACCTGAACGTCGACCTGGAGACGGAGCTCGGAATCGCGGTCCAGCAGCCGATCGGACAAGGCGAGGGCGATCAGGATTTCGCCCTCGTGGAGATCCATTCGGCGATCGCGTCGGGCCTGAAGCAGGGCGACTTCCACGTGGACCAGTCCAAACTACCGCTCCGTGGCATCACACAGGTGGCTGCGGGAGCCGACATCGTTTTTGCGGGCTCGAAGAGCCGCATGGAAGATGGCTTGATCGCGCCCCAAGCCGCAGCGACCACCGCTGGCCCCCCAGGCCATCGCTTCGGGATCGCAGGCGGCAAGAACGCAGCATTCACCTGTCGCGGAGGCGATTCCGGCGCGCCCGTGTTCACCGACCAGGGGCTGCTGGCCGGCATGTACCACATGGGCGATGGTGGCGATGCCGGAAAGGCCGGTAGTTCGGGATTCGTCATCGATATCGGCCCCATCTTCAGGCAACTGCGGGTGCAGCTCGCGACGTGGAATGACCGCGCCTCCTGGTTGCCGCGTGTGCGCGAAGTCGAGGAGCCGCCGACGAAGGACGACCCCTTCGCCGACTGGAGCGGCTCCAACCCCATGTGGACACCGTCGGGCAAGACGTAGGGGTCGATTCGCCGGGCCTTGAAACTTTATGTGCATTGGGCACATAGTATGTGCGCAACGCACACATCAGCGAGGCCTTCATGTCCGACTCGACCGCGCCCTTCCTGCCGCTCACGCCGGTAGCCTTCGAGATCCTGCTCTGTCTGGCGACTGGAGAGAAGCACGGCTACGCGATCCTGCGCGAGATCGAGCAGCGCACGGACGGGCGCCTCGGGCTGCATGCGGGTTCACTCTACCGCGCGATGGCGCGCCTCGTCGACGAGGGGTTGCTGGTCACGGTCGACGCACCGGCAACCGAACTCGACCGCCGGCGACGCTACTACGCGGTCACCGATCTCGGTCGCGACGTAGCCCGCGCCGAGGCGCTTCGCCTGCGGACGCAGCTCGAAGCCGCTCGGAGCGCTGAGCTACTGGGCTGATGTCCGATCCGCGCCGCGCCCTGGCCCTGCTGCGGTGGGTTCTGCGCCTGTCGCCCCGACGTTTCCGGGAGCGCGACGGGGCCGAGATCCTCGCCGTCGAAGAGATGAGAATCCGCTCCCGGCTTGCCGCGGGAGACCGATCCGGGGCACGACGGGTGGTGATCGGCGCCACGCTGGATCTGCTGAAGTGTGCCGTCGCAGAGTGGTCGAGTCATTTCCTGAAACCGAGGGGTGGGGACATGGACGGGTGGATTCGCGACCTGAAGTTCGGAGCGCGCTCCCTGATGCGGGCGCCGGCGTTTTCGGCTGTGGCGATACTCACGATCGCGCTCGGCATCGGAGCCAACACGGCGATCTTTTCGGTGGTCGAGGCCGTCCTGCTACGGCCGCTCCCCTATGCCACACCCGACCGTCTGGTCACGGTGATGTCGGAGATGCGGAACCGAGGCGTCGAAGATTTCCCCCTGTCGCCTCCCACTTTTCTGGACCTGAAGGACGGCACACCGAGCCTGGAATCGTTCGCGGGTGTGTCGACCTTTCCACAGCCGCTCGCAGGCGACGGCGGCGCGCCGATGCAGCTCGACGTCGCCTTCGTGACCCAGGACTTCTTGCGGGTTCTGGGGGTCCAGCCGGCGCTGGGACGCGACTTCACCGAGGCCGACGTCGTACCCGGTGATCCGAATGCTGCCCCGGGCACGTCGGGATTCCTCCAGGCCAGCGCGATCCTCTCGCACCGCCTCTGGCGCCAGCGTTTCGGCTCTGATCCCGAGATCGTGGGTCGCATCATCGACCTCGGCGGAGCGCCGACCGAGGTGGTGGGGGTACTGCCCGAGGAATTCCGGTTCCTGATGCCGGCCGAACTCCAACTGCTACCCGACCTCGACGCGGTCGTCGCTGCGCGGATCGACTTCGCCGCGGCACCCCGCAACAACGTCTTCCTCCGGGGGGTGGGACGGATGGCCCCGGGAGCGACGATCACACAACTCCGCGGGCAGCTCGACGCCGTGGGAGTCGACGTGCGCGATCGATTCCCGATCAATCGTACGGCGGGCACCCACTTCGTCGCGATGCCGCTCCACCGGGACCTGACGGCCTCGGTGCGTCCGCTGATTCTCGCACTCATGGGTGCGGTGGCATTCGTGCTCCTCATCGCCTGCGCCAACGTAGCCAATCTCTTCATGGTGCGGGCCGCCACGCGCGAGAAGGAGCTGTCGGTGCGGGCGGCGCTCGGGGGCGATCGGCGACGGATCTTCCGACAGGTGCTTCTCGAGGGGATCGTGCTCGCCGGAGTCGGCGGACTCCTGGGGACCGCGATCGCGGGGCTCGGCGTCGATCTCCTGCTTCGCCTCAACCCCGCCAACATGCCGCGGCTCGACGGGGTCGGCCTCGACGGACGGGTACTGGGCTTCACCGTAGGAGCGACCGCCGTCGCGGCACTCCTCTTTGCCCTTCTCCCCGCCATCAAGGCGTCTCGCCCCGACCTCGCGAACGCACTCCGCGATCGCGGCCGCACAGGGGCGAGGGTCGGGCAGCGCCGGTTCCGGAACGTGGTCGTGGTCGGGGAGATCGCGATGTCGCTCGTGCTGTTGCTCGGCGCCGGCCTCATGATCCGCAGCTTCGTCGCGCTGAACCAGGTCGATCCCGGCTTCGATGCCGAGGGACTGTCGACGGTGCGGGTGAGCCCACCGGCCACAGCCTACCCGACGGTCGAGGAGCGACTCGCCTTCGTCGACCGAATGCAGCGCCGGCTCGAACAGATTCCCGGCGTTCAGGCGGCTACCGGCGCCTTCCCGATGCCGATGGACGGCAGCCTCGTGAACGGACGTTGGGGCACGGCCGAAGCCGAAGCGGACCCGGAGCAGTTCCGCCAGGCCGACATGCACTTCGTGCTTCCGGGCTACTTCGAGACCCTCGGCACAGACCTGATCGAAGGGCGCACCTTCAACGCCGCCGACCAGGCCGACTCGACGCTGGTCGTCGTGGTCGACGAGACACTCGCCGAGCAGGCCTTCCCCGGCCAGTCGGCCGTGGGCCAGAGCATCCTCACGCGCGCCGTGACGCTGGAGCCCCAGTGGGTCGAGATCGTCGGAGTCGTCGAGCCTCGCCATCACGTGTCGCTCACGGGGACACCGAATTCCACGATCTACTTTCACGATCGCTACGCCGGTAGCTCCATCGGCATGACCTGGGCCGTGCGGACCGCCGGGGTCGGGGTCGGTATCGACGACCTTCGCCGGGCCGTCGAGGAGATCGACCCCAATGCGCCCGTGTCCGACGTCCGGCCCATGTCGGCGGCCCTCGCGGAGGCGATGGCTCCGACCCGGTTCGCTCTCGTCTTGATCGGTGTGTTCGGCGCCATGGCCCTCCTGCTGGCCTCCGTCGGGCTGTACGGCGTATTGGCGTACGCCGTCCGACTCCGGGCCGGGGAGTTCGGGGTTCGAATGGCATTCGGGGCCGAGCGGCAGTCGATCCTGCGCATGGTCGTGGCTCAGGGGCTCGCCCTGGCCGGTGCGGGGATCGGGGTCGGACTCGTCGCGGCCACCCTTCTCGGCGGTACCGTATCGGCGATTCTCGTCGGGGTCTCGCCCCGCGACCCCGTCACATTCGCCGCCGTGCCCCTCTTCTTCGCCGCCGTCGCGGTGTTGGCGAGTGTGATTCCGGCCATCCGCGCGACTCGGGTCGACCCGGCAGTGACGCTGCGGCGGGAGTAGGGCGTGGGGGGCCCTCGTCGGCGGTTCGTGCTGAGAAGCACGGACGGCCCGACGA
>JANQNV010000207.1 GCA_028279425.1 Longimicrobiales bacterium
CGGCGTAGCGATAGCTACGGCAAGGAGTTCCAACGACGCATCCCGTGGATGCCCCCGCGCACGAACGGCATCAGGACTTTGGCGACACTACGCTAGCGCCGCGACGCTCCCGCCGTGAGCGCAGGGAGCCCGTCGAGCACCACGACGGTCTCGACGTCGAACGCGTCGGTCTCGTATCCGACCACCTGATCGCCTCGGATCGCCAGAGGCACGAATCCCATCGGCAGAGAAAACTCACGCCACTCCCCGCCATCCCCGGACCCCGCGGATCCCAGCAAGTAGCTCCCGACGGGCTCGCCCCCCGGCGGCGTGGGATCGACGTGAAGCCACGTCGCTCCGCGTTCATCGATCATCACGCGGTGTATCGGGGACGCCATGTTGGGTAGCACGACCTCGACGTCGGACAGGGGGCGCTGCTCACCCCGGAAGTCGAGCGCGACGTGCCGTAGGCGCTCCGCGTCGGCGTCGTCGTAGGGCGCCGAGTGCACGGGGAGCCGCACTTCGTGCGCGAGCTCGACGCGCCCAGCCGGCCCGATCGAATAGCGGCGCAGGCGTCCCTCGTGAGCGTCGACCACCACGACGGCGGTGTCCCCGGAGATGGCGAAATGGAGTTGCGACCCCACCCCCGTCGGGATCGGATGGGCGGCATCGGCCCCGACGCGCACCATGCCCGCCCCGGTCTCCCCAGACGCCAGTTGACGAGCGCCCGAGACGTCTTCGACCCAGAGCTGGTATTCAGGCATCTTCGGTGGCCAGAGCCCCGGTCCGATCAAGCCCCCCAGGTATCCGACGAAAACACCGTGTCGAAGACCTCGCCATGTCGTCACGTGAGATGGGAGTAAGTCGGGCTTCGGCCAGGTCTCGAGCACGACGCCGGTCGAGTCGAAAGCGGTGAGGCGGCCCCACATCTCGCCGACGAATACGGAGTCGCCCCGGCCAAAGACGTGGGTTGGGGCAACGAACTCCCCGGGCCCTCCCCGCACCGCCAATCCATCGGACCCCCGGCCCCTCGGCTCGAATCAGCGCGACCCGACGAGCTCCGCGGTCGAGTACGGCGAACCCGCCATCCGGGAGAGCGGCGGCGTCCGACACGTCTTCGAACCAGATCTCTCCGCCCAGGTCGCCGAATCGAGCGACTTCGCGGAGCTCCTGCTGCGGCGCTAGAGCAAGGGCAATACGCGGGGTCGAAGCCAACACTGCGATCGCAACCAGCGTGAATGCCGCGTCGATGGGGCGAAGGCGAACTCCCCGACCCGGTGAACGCTCCCCCCTCGATGAGGGGTCGAGAGCGCGATCCGCGGTGGGGGTTCGATGGGGCATCGGAGGTGGTTGTTCGCCAGGCAGTAGGAGGTGAATCCGCCCGGCGGGTCACGAAACGATCGCTGTTCGTGCCCCTATCGCAACGAGGTGGGCGATCGCTCGCAGGGTAGCGTCGCACACGGCCGGGCTGCACAGTGTACCCGCTGGCCGGGCGTATGGCAGCGCCAACATAGCATTCCTCTCTCCGCAGAGCGCTGAAGTGGTCCTCCGAAGTCTCATCGCCGGCTGGATCCTCCTCCCGCTCGGCATCGGCGGGGCCGCGGCAGCCCAAGTCTCGCCCGTACTCGTCTGGGAGGCGGGATCGATCGACGGTCCACCCGAGACCATCTGGGGGCGCATCGCCGACGCCCTCATCATGGACTCGGCGGTGGTTGCCCTCGACATCGTGGCGTCCGAAGCCCGGATGTTCGATCTCGGAGGCGGCTTTCTGCGGTACGTCGGCGGCGAAGGTCAGGGGCCGGGGGAGTTCGCCCGGCCGGTCTCGGTGACCGAGGTCGGCGACTCGGCGTTCGTGGTATCCGACTTCGCACAGTCTAGGTTGTCGACCTTCGACGCGGGCGGCGATCTGCTCCATACGGAGCGCATCGAGCTGCCACGGGGAGGGTACCTGCAGGAGGGGTGGGTGCTGCGGCACGGATGGTGGGGCGGTTTCATGGGACTGGTGGGCAGAGGACCCGACGAACAGGGTCGTGACCTCTCCGAAGACAGCCTTCGCCTCGTCCGTTGGAAGCCCGGTGCCCAAATCGACACCCTGACCTCGATTCCCGGCAATCCCGTGAAGGTCCGGCTGACGATCGCGGCGCATCGGTGGCACCCGAGTGGATCGACCGGCCCCGGTGGTGGATTCGCCGCGGTTGGCGACTCGCTGGTCGTCGCTCTCGATGGCACGGGTGGGCGGGTCATCCACTACCGGGTGGGCGTCGACGCTTGGTCGATCGTGGCCCGACGCGACCTGCCGGAGCGGGGCCGGCTGCTGTCCGAGCCGGAGCGGGACGAACTGGAGCGTGTGTGGCGGGACGCCCAGACCGACGAGCTGCTCGACTTGGCCGACGAAGTGCGCATCCCCGCGGGCCGGTCCCCCTGGACGGGGCTGCGGGTCGACGGGGAGGTGCTCTGGCTGCGTCGCGCGGGGTTCAGCGAGCTCGCCGAGGGGTATGGGGAGGAGTGGGTCGCCCTTCGGCCGAACGGGTTGCTCGGGACCGCCTTCGAGCTGCCCCCCTCGGTCCGTCTGCTCGACATGCGAGATGGCCGCATCGCGGCGGTGCGGAAAGACCACTTCGGGGTCGAACACCTCCAGATGTACGCTCTCGACGGATCGCGCTGAGCCGGGGGCGCATCCGGACCCTCGGGCGGGGCGGGCGCGCAGCTTGACGGGCCTACCTTCGCGGGGCCACCCTCGACCCCGTGGGGCCTACAGGTCGGCCCGCGTACCAGCGAGACCGCGAGGTCGACGCGCGACCCCCGGGCGGGCGAACATGATCCGGACGCAGGACGTACCTCGTGGGCGAGAGCTTTCGTCATCGCGCACGCCGGGACGTTGCCGGCGACGTAGCCCGACGGCACTGGTCGCCTCGCTGTTCCTCCTCCCGCTCTTCGTCGTGGTAGGCGGCCCTTCCCCCGCCGCGGCCCAGATGATTCCGCTCGACAGCGTCCCCTTCGAGCGCCCCTCCGGTCTGCGCGGATCGCTGCGTGACCTCTTCCTCTTCTCACCCCAGGGGGCGAGCGTCGGGCCTGGAGGGCCGCAACTGCGCGGCATCGGTTTCGGAGCCTCGGTCGTGGGCACCAATCGTCTGTTGATCCAGTTCCTCGAGAGTGCGATCGCCGGGAACCTGTCGAACATCCCGTTCACCAGCACCAACGCCTCGTTCAGCGTGCGCTTCGAGGGGGGCGTGCCGCGGGTGGAGCTGGCCGACCCCGGCCCCATCGTCGCCGAACGGGCCCGCACGCTCGGCAAGGACCGGATCCTCGTCGCCATGAACTACAACGCGACGGGGTTTCGAAGCATCCGCGGGCAGGACCTCGGCAATCTGCGCTTCAACTTCGCGCATGTGAACCTGCAGGGAGAGCAGTGCAACACCGCCTTCAGTGGCGATTGTGACCCGTACGGCTTTCCGAGCTTCGAAAACGACATCATGCAGGTCGACCTCGGGCTCGACCTCAAGGTGAGCACCCTGTCGTTCGTCTTCGCCTACGGACTGCTCGACTGGCTCGATGCCACGGTCGCTCTTCCGGTGGCGTTCGCGAGTCTCGAGGGACGCAGTCGAGCCCAGATTCTCCCCTTCGAAGGGCCTCCGGCGGTCAACTTCTTCGACGGTACCGCCGACGACCCTGAGCTGATCTCGGATCCGCAGTTCGTGAACGGCTCAGCGAGCGGCGTCGGCGACGTCGCGCTGCGGGTGAAGGCGCAGTTGAAGAACACGGACTCGAGAAGTCTGGCTGCGCTCGTAGAGGCGCGATTCCCCACCGGCTCCGAAAACGACCTGCTCGGCTCGGGCGAGTTCGTGGCTCGGGCGCTCGGCATCGCCTCGGCTCGCTTCGGCGAGTTCTCGCCCCACATCAACTTCGGCTTCCTCCATCGGGGCGGCGACCTGCTTTCCAACGCCATCCTCGCCACCGCGGGATTCGACCAACGGCTGGCCCCCTGGGCGACGATGGCCATCGACATCGCGGCGCAGTTCCAGATCGGCGGCTCGGTGTTGGATCTACCGCCAACGGTGGAGCTGACGTCGCCCTTTCGACGCGAGGTCACCCCGACCACGATTCGCGACCAGAGGGACGACATCGTGGACGCCGCCTTCGGGTTCAAGTTCCCCCTGTCGTCCGGGTTGGTCTTCGTGGTCAACTCCACGTGGCCGCTGAACGATGGCGGGGTGCGCGCGAACTGGACGCTGGCCAGCGCGCTGGAGTACTCGTTCTAGCCGGTACCGGAACGGTTCGTCGGGGGGGCCGGGTGCCGAAGGAGTGTGGTCGCGATTGGCGTCCTAAGGCTCGCCACCCCGGTCTTCCCGCAGCGTCTGGATCGTCCATCGGTCGCCAACCGGGCGAAGCTCCGCCACGAACACAGTCGCGTTCCGCTCGATTCGGTCGCCTGTGAGTACCTGCTCGAACTGAAGCTCGGCCGAGACCGCATCGGCGCGGCGGATCTCGATCGATCCGAACTCCACGCGGAGAGCGCCGAGTCCAAAAAGGCCCTCCCAACCCCGTCGCTGGTCGCCGGAGAGGGTCGGGTAGGCCGATTCCACCTGGGCGATGTCGCGACTCTCCAGCGCCGTTCGGTAGCGCTCGAGGGCGGCGAGGAGCACTGCATCGGGCGGAGCGGGCGCTGTGGCCTCTTCGCGTTGCGGGGCGGCCACGACGACAGCCGCCGTGCCCGACGCCGCCCCGATCTGCGCCCGGATGGTCGCCTGACCTGGCGCCACGCCCGTGATCACGCCGTCGGAGGACACCTGGGCCACCCCCGGATCGCTCGAACTCCAGGACAGGTCGGCATCGTCACGGGTGGCGCCGTCCTCGAAGACGACGCGCGCCCGCGCCTGAACTTGGCTGCCCGCATCGAGCGGACCAATGGCCTCGAGGGTCACCGAGCGAGGGGCGGCGGCGCGCACGATCACGGAGGTGCGGGCCTGCACGCTCCCGGTCGAGGCCGAGATCTCGGCCCGCCCCGGCCCGACGGCCAGAACCAGGCCGTCGGAAGTGACCATGGCGACCGACGGGTCGGAGCTGGCCCACTGGGCCGGCACCGCGGGATCCAGGGTGAGGCGCACCGAATCGCCGACCGCGACGTCGGGGTCGGCGGGCAGGAGCGTGCGGGCGGACGCCGGCGCTTCCTGTCCCGGAGGGGCGGCGGGCAGCTGGGCGGAAGGCG
>JANQNV010000208.1 GCA_028279425.1 Longimicrobiales bacterium
CGGCGTAGCGATAGCTACGGCAAGGAGTTCCAACGACGCATCCCGTGGATGCCCCCGCGCACGAACGGCATCAGGACTTTGGCGACACTACACTAGCGGGCTGGGGTGCTCCCAGCTGGCCCCGCTGGCCGCGTCGCTCCAAGTGGCGGCGCCGTACGAGGGCCAGTGCAACCAGACCGCCAGCCGGTCGCCCAACCAGGTGGAGCCGAGATACCCGTCGTCGACGGCGCGGGCCGTCGACGGGACACCGAAGGCCGCGGCCACGAACTCGGCCACGATTCCGAGTCCCAAACCCGTCCCGCCGCGGGTGGTGCCCCATCGGAAGAGGGTGGCCGGATCTTCGGCGAGAACTCGGCTCAACCACCCGGCCTGGTCACCCAGGACCCGGTTGGTGACGGCGAGTCTCACGCGATCGTCGGTCACCTGCGCCTGGATCGCGATCTTGCCGTCGCTGGAGTGCCGGGTCGCATTGTTCACGAGGTTGTAGACGATCCGATCGACCGCCCCCACCTCGAGGCAACACGACGACAGGACCGCGGGGGCATCGGCCGCGGCTCGCACGCGAGCATGGCCGTCGAACGACCGGTAGTCGACGTCGGCCCACCGCTCGATCAGGTCGTCCAGGTAGTGCGGATTCTCCTCCGTGTCGCGGGCGCGCTCCTCGGGGTCGAGGTCGATCAACGCGTTTCGCATGATCTTCGCCTGGTCTCGGGCCAGAAACACCACGGCTTCGAGGCCTTCGGAATCGACCGCTCCACGAGCCATCGAGGCTCTCAATCCCGGCTCCAGCAACTCCGCCTCCGCGAGCACGGCTGCGGCCGCGCCCCCACGCAGGTCGTGGAGCACCCGCTGGAGCATCGCGTTCGAGTCGCCTTGCGCGGCCCGGCCGACTTCCTTGAGTCGGCCGATCAGATTCGCTTCGGCGAGGCGTACGGTCCGCAACGCGACTTCGGGCCAATCCGGCTGGCGAGGATCCGAGCGCCACACGGAGTAGAGCCCGTGCAGGTGGGCATACAGCTGCTGCACCGTTTCACGGTCACCCGGATCGAGTTGTTCGAGGCGAGCGTCCTGCCCGGCGCCGCGGAACCGCTCGGCGCGCAGCATGGCGGGGTTCGCGCGCGACAACTCGTCCAGTTCTTCGGTTGTCAGTCGGGGCCAACTCGTGCTGTTCATACGGCCAAAATCATGCCCCGGGGCGGAAGCGCAAGGCGCTCCATACGGAGTCGATCGACACGTTGCGGACCGGGCGGATACCCCGGGCGAGAAGCGATTCGGCAAGACGATCACGGTTCAGGTCGGTCTCGAGCTGACCCCCCTTCGGGTAGGCGACCCAGGTGAGGCGGTCTTCCGTCGCTGCCTCGACCACGGCATCGACCACGTCGTCGAGGTCGGCGCGGTGACGCACGAAGGCCAGGAGCGCAGCTGCGTCTCGGGCATGCGTGAGTTCCGGGGCGACAGCCGGGGGTCGCCCGACAATGCGGAGAGCGTCGGTCTCGAGCTGGAGTTTTCTGGCCAGAGCGGTCATGCCCACACGATGTCCCTCCCGGCGTCGGGTGTCCAGAAACCGGATATGCCGCGGCTCCCCCTTTGCGCCCTCCCGCGCGCTCGATCACCTTCGTGGCTCGGCCCCGCACCACTTCGGTCTGGAGTAGAGTCTGAGCCCCGTTCCCACTATCCCGACGGCGCACGACGCGTCACCGCGCCAGCGGGCTCGTGTCGACTGGTCGGTGCTTCGGGGCGACGTCGTTTTCTGGCTGGGTGTGGCGGTCCTTCTCCTGGCCGCGTCGCCCTACCTGCTCCCGATCTTCGACGCGACGGCTCTGTACAACTGGGGATGGGTCTACGCCGACGTCCCGGTCAGCCTGGCGACGCTGCTCGCCGTGGTCGTAGGGGTCGGAGCCCTGCCGCATCGACCAGAGCGACACTTCTGGACACTCGTCGGAGTGGCCCACGGCGTCGGCCTCGTGGTCGAGTCCGGCAACGCCTTCGTCGCGGGCATCGAGTCGCCTGCCGTGGAACTCTCCTTGAGTTCCGGCTATCTCGTCTACTATCTCGCGCTGATTCTCGCGGCCGTGGCGAGCCGGGGTGGGGTGGGGGAGCCCGGTGCATGGAAGCTGTACTGGATTCGAGCGCTCGGATTGGGCGTCGTCGCCATGGGACTCCTCCTGTATTTCGAGTCCGTTCCCTACCAGCTCGAGTCCGCCCCGTATGCCGTCGATGCGGAGCCATGGTATCCGGGGCTGTTCCTCTACGCGGTCCTCGACCTGGTCGTGTGTGCGGTCTTCTTCCGCATCGCGGCCCAGCACCCGAGTGATCGATGGAGGGGAATCCTGGTCGGGTTCG
This sequence comes from Longimicrobiales bacterium, assembly GCA_028279425.1. Lineage (GTDB taxonomy): Bacteria > Gemmatimonadota > Gemmatimonadetes > Longimicrobiales > Gaopeijiaceae > Gaopeijia. The sequence continues at coordinate 2,344 of JANQNV010000208.1, forward strand.
GGATCATCTCGGCGATGCACGCGGTGCTCGATACGGCCGAAGCCGTCCTCTACCTGGAACCGTTCTACGGAATGGAGCTCCCGCCGGCGCTCGACCTCTTCTGGTACGTGCCCGAATTCATGACGCTGCTCGTCGCGCGTCGCTACCTGGCGGAGCCAGCGGCACCCCATCCCCCCTTTCAGGAGCGGATCGCGCCCGCGACCGAAGCGGGGTCGCTGTTGGTTGGCCTGCTCTCCCTCCCCGTCCTGCATACGACGCTCTACTACTTCGGGCTCCTCAGCCCTGAGTTCCGCGGCACCCGCGAGGGGGTGGTGGCGGTCGTTCTGGTGGCGATGGGGGTCGTCTTGTGGGTCTACTTCCGCACGCTCGAACGCCAACGCGCGCGGAGTGGGTCTGCGCTCCGACTCAGCGAGGAACGATATCGCAGCTTCGTTCGAGCCCGCTCGGACTCGGTCTACCGGGCCGAGGCCACGGCGCCCATCCACACTTCCGACCCGCCCGAGGCCCAGGCCCAGGGGGTGGCTCGCCTCGCGATCGCGGAGGAGTCGGGAGAGGGGGCGGGGAGTGCGCTCGGCGGAGCCACCACTCTGGGCCGCCCCCTGTTCGAGCTCATCCCTCCACTCACCCGGGACGCCTTCATCGGTCGCTGGATCGAGTCGGGCTATCAGGCGGAGTGCGAGGTCTGCATACCGGGGCCCGATGAGGTGCCTCGTTACTTCCAGCTGTCCGTGACGGGCATCGTAAGCGGCGAGCACCTCGTACGGGCCTGGGCCACACGCTCCGAAGTGACCGATCGGCGGCGCACTGCGCTGCGCAGCGAACGCCTGGCCCGGGAGCTCGAACAGGCGCGCAAGATGGAGAGCCTCGGTACGCTGGCCGGGGGGATCGCCCACGACTTCAACAACCTGCTGGTGCCCATCATGGGCTACAGCGAACTCGCGCAGCTGCGGGTCGGGATCGACGACGCAGACGTGCGCAAGAGCCTCGACCAGATTCACCGCGCATCACACCTCGCCGCCGACCTCGTCGAACAGATCCTGGCCGTCAGCCGGGATCACGCCCAGCGGGAGGTCGCGTTTCAGGTCGGCGAGACGTTGGAGGCCGCCCTCGCATTGCTCCGCCCGGGGTTGTCGCATCGGATCACCCTCGAGCCGCTGGTGCAGGAGTGTCCGCCCATCGTGGGCGACCCGAGTCGCATTCACCAGGTGGTGATGAACCTCTGCACCAACGCAGCGCAGGCCATCGGTGGAGACGACGGGCACATTCGCATCCGGCTCGGCCACGATCCCGAGGTCGACCCGGAAGCGGCACCCCGGGGATGGGTGGTGCTGACGGTGGAAGACGACGGCGCCGGGGTCGACGAAGCCCTGGCGCACCGGGTATTCGATCCCTTCTTCACGACCAAGCCGACCGGCGAAGGGACCGGCCTCGGCCTTTCGGTGGTGCACGGCATCGTGATGGGCCACGGGGGGCGGGTCACCCTCGACTCCACCCCTGGGGTCGGGACCAGGGTGGAGGTGCGCCTGCCCGCCGCCGATGCGCCGTCCGCGCCAGGGCGGACCCGGGTGAGGTCGGCCGTCGGCCTCCTTGCCGTGCTCGTCGTCGACGATCAACCCGCCGTCGCATCGGCCACGGGTGACATGCTCGAGGCCTCAGGCCACCGGGTCACCACGGTGGGGCGAGCCGCCGACGCACTCCGTCTGCTCGACGACCCGGGCGGGTTCGACGTCGTGGTGACCGACTACGCCATGCCCGACATGAGCGGGGTGGAGTTGGTTCAGGCGGTGCGTGATCGAGCGCCGCACGTCGGGGTCGTCTTGTCGAGTGGCTTCAGTCACGACGCCAGCGTGGCGGGGTACTGCGTGCAGCTTCGCAAACCGTTCACCGCGGCCCAGCTGACCGCGGCGATCGGCGAGGCGCTCGGTGCACCCTAGGGACTGGCCGATATCGTGCCCATCCTCGCTCCTCTTTGCCAGCCAACGAAATGGCCTCGGCAGCGGCGATCCCCATAGCGTGAACAGGCGCTAGAAGGCTGTCGTTGCCCCGCGTCGGGTGCGGAGGCACAATCGACCCGTTCGCAGATTCAACCCCCGAGTGGAGGCGTCCATGAAGATCATCGCCATGCTGTCGGTCCTGTTCGTCGCCCTGCCGATCGCGGCCCAGCAGCGGACTCCGCCCACGCCCGAAGAGCGCGCCGCCCGGGCCGCCGCGCGCGAGGCCGCCCTGCAGGAGCCGCGTCCGATCGAGGCGCTCGAGAGCGTCTGGCTCGAAGAGCTCACCTGGATGGAGATCCGCGACGCGATCCGCGCGGGCAACACGACTGCGCTCGTGTTGACGGGTGGCGTGGAGTCGAACGGGCCGCACCTCGCCTCGGGCAAGCACAACTACTCGAACCTCCTTCTCGGAGAGTCGGTCGCCCGCGCGCTGGGCAACGCTCTCGTCGCGCCCCTCGTGACCCTCGAGCCGGGCAACCCCGGTCGCGATGTCATGGTCGGCATCACCGGCCCCATGGTGTCGCAGGAGACGTACATCGCGTGGCTGACGGATATCGGCGACAGCCTGCGCAGCATGGGCTTCACCGAGGTCTACTACCTGGGTGACAGCGGTGGGAACCAGCGCGGACAGGCGGCGGCCGCCGCGGCGCTGACCGAGAAGTACGGGGGCGATCCTACCACCTTCCACCACGTCGCCGACTTCTACAACCACGACCGGGTGCGGAAGTACATCCAGGAAGACCTCGGCATCCCCGAGCAGATGGAGTACAACGCCAGCCAGGGGTCCGACGGGATCCACGAGGAGCTGTCGATCGCCTCGATCATGTCGGTCCTGGACCCCACCACGATCCGCTACGACCAGCGGGTGGCGGCGGGCCGGGCCACGATCAACGGCATCCGCCTCGATCCGCTCGCCGAGACCCAGGAGTTGGGTCGCAAGCTGATCGCGTTCCGTACCGGGATCACCGTCGAGGCGATCGAGGCCTTGCGTGAGGGTGCGCGCTGAGAGGCGGCCTCGCCGCGCCGATCACTGCCCGAGCGGCATCACCTCGAACCGGGAGATGTGCAGGTTCAGACCGTGGTTGACCCGCACGCCCACAGTTCCGGCCGTAGGCACCCTGGAGCGATCCACCGTGCCCACCTCCGTGTCGTTGACGAAGAAGTGGAGCCGGTCCCCACGGGCTTCGACGGCCAGCTCGTTCAGGACCGACGCGTCCCCCTCGGCCCGATCGGCGAAGCTCGCGATCGCAGGGTGGGTCGTCCACGGCTCGAGCGTCGGTGCGTCGACTCCATTGCGCTCCTTGAGGATGAACTCACCCCCCTCGCGAATCAGGAAGTAGCCGTAGCGCTGCGTCATCTCGTCGAGGTTCTGGCCGCCGAAGAAGATGCCGAAGGCCTCTCGACGTCCGGCCGGATCGAAGAGGAAGACGTCGAGTTCGATGCGGTAGTCTCCCTCGGCCCGCCACGCCGGGTCCCAGAAGATGCCTGCCGGCCCGGTGGTGATGTGCCACCCCGGCGGCATCGCCACGAACATCTCGAGATCGTCTTCGCTCATTCCGTCGCGATCGAAGCGCACCTGCCAACCGTCGGGGCGCTCCAATTCGGCGTCCTGCGCGAGGGCCGGTAGGGGGGTGAAGACGGCGAGGCCGAAGGCGGCGAGAAGCGGAAGCCAGGCGGAGGCGCGAAGCGAGCGGTTCATCTCGGGTGTCTCCTGGAGTCGTGGGATGACGCGAAGGTCGATCCGAGTCCGTGCTGCTGTCAAACGGTCTCGCTTGACCCCCTGCAACGTGGGGATGCATCCTCCGGTCTTCGCCCCTGGACCCACACCACGTCGGTATCTACATGAGACGCTCCTACCCGCTCTTCTTTTCCGCCGCGGCCCGGCGTCGGACCTGCCGTGTGTCCGCGGCCGCGTTCGCGCTGGCCGTTGTGAGTCTTCCCTCGGGGGCGTCGGCCCAGCAGCTCTACGACTTCGGGACGGGCTTCGGCAGGGCCGCCACCGTGGCTGGCGACGTCCTGTTCGTCGGGCAGCCGCACAATGTGATCCGGCCCGGCCAGGTGTACGTCTACGGCGCCGGCAGCGGGGGGTGGGACGAGCTCCAGGTGCTGGAGGCGCCGGACGGCGAGCGTTCGGATGGCTTCGGTCGGGCGCTGGACACCGACGGGACGACGCTGATCGTGGGCGCACCCCGCGGTCGGGAAGGGCAGGGCGCCGTCTACCTGCTGGAGAAGGCCGGCGCCGGGTGGGAGGTGGTGCGGAGGATCGCTCCCGAGGGCGGCGGCGAGGACGCCGGGTCGGAGGTGGCCGTCGCGGGGT
>JANQNV010000211.1 GCA_028279425.1 Longimicrobiales bacterium
GGCCCGCACCTTCATCGGGAGCCTGGGCCTCGATGCCGCGCCCCGTCGGAGGGGGGGCGGACTCCATGAGCAGCACACCTCCGGCGCCGTTGCCGTACCACGCCGACCCAGGACCTCGCAGCAGCTCGACGCGTCCGAGCACTGCCGGGTCGATGTGGTCGAGGGTGGCCTGGCCATCGGGAAGAGTGGCGGGGATCCCGTCGAGGAGCACGGCCAGACCACGGACTCCGAACTGCGCTCGCGCACCGAAGCCACGTACCGACAGCCGCTCACCGACCGCGAAGTTGTGACGGTTCTGGATCTCGAGGCCCGGAAGGGCGCGCAGGGCGTCCGCCAGGAATCCACCGGTCGAGGGGATGGGCTCGGCCGCCACGTCGATCCCGGCGATGGCGAAGGGTGTCCGGGCCCCGACGAGGGGCGAGCGAAGCACCTCGACAGAGAGGGGCGGGATCTGGACGACCCGCGTCGAGTCGTCGGGCTCCTGGGCGGCGAGCCCGGATGTCGACGCGACGGCGAGGATGATCACCGCGGCACTCCTGTGCGCCTTCATCGGCGGATCCTCGTCAAGGTCCGGATGCGGCGACGCACCTCGCGCGACAGGCCCCGCTCGTCGAGAGCCTCCCAGAGCGCCGACACGGTTTCGGCGTCGACGAGCCCGGCGGGCGACCCGTCGGCCGGCGTCGACAGCCCGCGTGCCGCGCGGAAGCCGTCGACCACCGTTGCGATTTCGGCGTCGAATACCCGGAGGTCGGGACCACGCGGGAGCTCTTCGAGATCGGCACGGTACCGGCCCAGGGCGTGGAGCATGATCTTCAGCTGCTCCACATCGCTGCCTGCGAAGCTCTGGAGCACGCGGTGGCCCAACGTGCCGCCGACGGCGTCGTGTACGCGGCGTAGCTCGGCGACGGCGGCCGGATGTTCGCAGACGTGGATGAAGACGGTTTCTCCGTCGGAGCGGCGTGCCATCCCCTCGCGGGCATCGGCGACCCGGACGGCCGCAGACTGCATCCGCCCCTTTCGGGCATCGCCTCCGAAGGCCTGCCCGGCCTCGAGCGCCGCCACGAGCCGATCAGACAGGTGACGACCACTCGCGGCGCTGGCCTCGAAGGCGGCTGCGACCGCGTCGACCACCTCGGGACCGCGCAGCAGGTTGCCCTGCACCACGTAGTGAGCACCGGCTCGATGACCGGCCCAGGCGTTGGTCTCGGTACCCGTGTGCTGGGCGACCCCTCCGTCGACGGCGGCGACGCCGATCTGACGTCGGTCCGCCCCGGGATCGGCAGCGAGCGTCGCCTCGAGGGCGGCCGCTGCCGACTGTCCCCCGGCGAGGCGATCCAAAATCTCGGCGCCGTATTCGGTTCGCGTCGAGGCCTGTGTCGCTACGGCGCCGACCCCTGCCCGGACCCACGGCACCCCGTTTCCGACGCAGGCGTTGCGGGTGGTCACGGCCACCCCGACCTCTCCCGTCTCGGGGTCGACCGCCGCGATCGAAAAGGTATGAAACACGAGATCCCCGTCGCGCCAGCTCTCCGGCACCTGCGCGCTCCCGGCGGGGGGGCGGGCAACGAGAATCGAAAGGAGGGCCAGTAGACCCGTGGTCGATAGCCGAGCGGTGGCCGGGGTGAGACGCATGTGGCTCGTTCGCGGAGGGGACAGGGCGCTGGAATCTACCCCGGTGCCGACCTGGTGATCACCCCCTGGGGTGACGGGGCTCCAGGGGAGGCCCATCATTCGACATGAACATCGACCCGATGCACCGCGCACCCTTCGCACCCGACGTCCACCGCAGACGGGTCGACCGGATTCTCGAGCGGCTCGGACGGTCGGCCATGGTTCTCCCCTCGGCGCGGCCTCAGCGTCGCTCGCGCGATACCGATCACCCCTACCGGCCCGACAGCGAGTTGATGTGGGCCACGGGGTTGCGGGAGCCCGAGGTGGTGGCGGTGTTTCGTGGTCATGCCGACGGCGACCGCTTCGTGGTCTTCGTGCGGGAGCGGGACTCCCAGGCCGAGATGTGGTCGGGCGCTCGACTCGGGCCGGAGCGAGCCCGGGAGGTGACCGGCGCCGACGCAGCATATCCGATTTCGGAACTCGAGGGTCGGCTCCCGGGCCTCCTGGCTTCGGCGCCCTCGATCCACTACCGACTCGAGGACGGCGCCTTCGGGTCGGGCGTCGTCTCGACGGTTCTGGAGACGGCGCGGGCTCGAGGCTCTCGCACGGGTACCGGGCCCCGGGCGATCGTCGATCCGGGCACGATTCTCGATGAACTCCGGCTGCGGAAGGACCCCCACGAGGTCGACCGGATGCGGCACGCTGCGGCGGTCACGATGGCCGCCTTCCGCGAGATTGCGCCGCTGGTGCGGAGCGGGGTAGGGGAGTGGGAGATCCAGGGGCGGCTCGACGGCGCCTTCCGCGCGTTGGGCGGAGACGGTCCCGCCTACGAGAGCATCGTCGGCTCCGGCCCGAACGCCTGCACACTCCACTATGTCGGCAACGAACGGCGGCTCGGCGCGGGAGAACTGGTGTTGATCGATGCAGGGGCGTCGCTCGGCCACTACGCCGCCGACCTCACCCGGTCGTTTCCGGTCGACGGCACCTTCGATGGGGCGGGTCGCGCCGTGTACGAGATCGTCGACCAGGCGCGACGAGCAGCGGTTTCGGTCGTGCGACCAGGCGCCCAAGTGGCCGATGTGCACCGCGCGGCCGTCGACGTACTCCTGCAGGGATTGCGGGAGTTGGGGGTGCGCGCCGAAGGGGAGGCGACCCAGACCGGTGCCCCGGCGCCGTGGTTCCCCCATCAGACCTCCCACTGGTTGGGGCTCGACGTCCACGACGTCGGAGACTACGCGGTCGACGGGGAGAGCCGGTCGCTCGAGGCGGGAATGGTGCTCACCGTCGAGCCCGGCCTCTACTTCTCACGTGCCTTCGCCGAGGCGGGATGGGACGTGCCCGACCGCCTCTGGGACATCGGCGTCCGAATCGAAGACGACGTCGTCGTGACCTCCGACGGGCACGAGAACCTCACGGCCGGCTTCCCGACCGATCCCGACGAGATCGCTGCGCTCGTTCGCGGATGACCCGTGCGTGGGGGACTTCAGACCCCGGCGAATTGCAGGATCTCGCCCAGAGTCCGATGCGCCCCGCGCAGCGACAGGTTGCTCACGTAGACACCGTCGGCGCCGGCGTCGAGTGCGGCGCGCACACTTCTTCCGGTCAGTTCGTTCGGGGTGCAACCGCGTTCGAAGTCGGCCTGGATGCGTTCGGCCGGGACGGGAAAGAAGGCCGAGAGCTTCCGTAGTGTCGCGGGGTTTGCGCTGCGGTAGTGGAACACGCCGGCGAGCGTAGGCAAGCCTCCCCCTCGCCGACGCACCTGCTCCAGAAGCCCCTCCAACCGGCCGGCCGAGTGGTTCGACACCACCTGGGTCAGGAGGAAGTCGGCGTCGAAGTCGGGGTCGCACACGAAGCCGGCCTGCTCTTCGGGGTTCCGGAACGGATTCGCCCATCCCCCGAGCCGCAGACCCGGTACGCGTTCCCGGATGCGTCGACGAAGAAGATAGGCATGGGGTACGCATCGTTCGGCGCCCGCGTGCGGGTCCCCGCCCACCACCGTCAACGCGTCGATCCCCATCGCCTGCGCTCGCTCGGCGTAGAGCAGGCAGTACTCCATCGAGTGTTTGCAGGTCAGGAACGGCACGAGCGCACTGCGTGCCACCCTGGCGTCCAGGTTGGCCGACAGGTGCCCGAGGCTCTCCTCTTCGGCCTGACCCACGGCGTCGTCGGTCAGAAAGACGACGCGGCCGTCGGCGGTGAGCCGTCGCACCGCGTGGTCGAGATCGATCCACGCATCCATACCCGTCGCCGTGTCCAGCCCGGACCGCGGCGGGCGCAGTTCGACGTGCACGCGCGGGCTCTCGCTGGCGCCCGGGCGTGGAGCGGAGATCACGATGGGCTCTCGCCGACGACCGAGAGCGCGGCCTCGACGTCGCCGCCCGGTGCGCCGAGGTGGACGCCGGCGATGCGGGGCACGTCTCGCAGGCCGTCGTACAGCTCTCGCGCGATGGCGATGCCCTCGGCCCGTTCGGCCGCGGCGCCGAGCCGCTCGGCGGCGCGCATGCGCTCGAGGACCGCCGGTGGAACGACCACTCCCGGCACCTCGTGGGCCAGAAACTCCGCGTTGCGGAGCGAAACGAAGGGCCACAGACCCACAACGAAGGGCAGGGGATGCTCGGAGGTCGCCTCGATGAACGCCTCCAGGGTGGCGAGGTCGAACATCGGCTGGGTGAAGGCCACGTCGGCGCCCGCTTCGGCCTTCCATCGAAATCGCGACCGCTCCCGCTCCTGATCGGCGGCGCCCGGGTTGGCGGCCACCCCGATGACGAATCGGGTCGGCGCGCCCAGGTCGGCGCCTCCGGGGTCGACACCGCGGTTCAGGCCGGCCGCGACGTTGGTGAGGCCGATGGCGTCGATGTCGAACACCGCCGTGGCGTCCGGATATGGGCCCTGCACCGGTGGATCACCGGAGACGAGGAGCAGGTTGTGCACTCCACCTCCGGCGGCTCCGAGCAGATCGGAGAGCATGCCCATCATGTTGCGATCGCGGCAGGTGTAGTGCATCACCGCCTCGATGCCCGCGTCGCGCTGGACGATCGTGGACGCCGCGAGTGTGGCCATTCGGCGCCGCCCGCGAGGCGATTCCACGAGTGTAACCGCGCTCACCCCTCGGTCCCTGCAGATCTCGGCGGCGCGAACCAGCTCCCCCGGGTCCCATCCGGCGGGTGGGAGGAGCTCGACCGTCACGATGGGTCGCCCCGCCGCGAGGGCCGCGCCGAGGCCGGAGCGATCCTCGAGCCGAACCGGCGGGTGGCCCGCGCTGGAGGCCGTGGGTCGAGCCGCACTCGGAGTCAGCTTGGGTCGCGCTCCCCCCACGGTCCGTGCGATCTGCGCGATGTGTTCAGGGGTGGTCCCGCAGCATCCTCCTACGAAACGAACCCCGGCTTCGACGAATCGGCGGGCGTACCTGGCCATGTATTCGGGGCTCGCCATGTACATCTTTCGGTCGCGCACGGTCCGAGGCAGACCGGCGTTGGGCTGGGCGAGCAGGGGCACCCTCACTCGCTGGGCGGCCTCCTCCAGTACGTCGAGGAGCACGGCAGGACCCACGCCGCAGTTGAGCCCGACGGCGTCGGCGCCGGCCGCCTCGATGCGGAGAATCTCGCGGACCGCCGCGGTGCCGAAGGCGGTACGTCCGTCTTCACCGACCGTGATCTGCACGAAGACGGGGAGGTCGGGAGCGGCCGCTCGGGCGGCGGCGAGTGCGACCTCCACCTCGCGCGGATCGGCGAACGTCTCGAGCAGCAATCCGTCGACGCCCGCCGAGACGAGCGGATCCATCTGCCGACGGAAAAGCGCCGTCGCCTCGTCGGCCGAGGTCGGACCCCACGGCTCGATCCGGATTCCGAGGGGGCCCACGGCCCCCACAACGCGCGCTCGCCCCTCTGCCGCCTCGAGTGCGAGCCGAGCGGCGGCCCGGTTGATCTCTTCGGTTTGGTCGGCGATCCCGAAGGCAGACAGTTTGACCGGGTTGGCGCCGAAGGTGTTGGTCTCGAGAATCTCGGCGCCCGCCCGTACGTAGGCGCGATGGATGTCGGCCACCAGGTCGGGCCGCTCGATCGCCAGGGCATCGTAGCAGACGTTCACGAAGACGCCTTCGCGATACAGCACGGTCCCCATGGCGCCGTCCACGACGTGGGCCTGGCCGTCGTCGAGCATCTCGCGGAGCGACGGTAACGGGGTGAGCGTCACGAGTCCCCGTCCGGGTCGTACCCCAGGTTGGGGGCGAGCCAGCGCTCGGCTTCGGCGAGGGGCCATCCCTTTCGGCGCGCATAGTCTTCGGCCTGGTCGCGTCCGACGCGGCCGACGCCGAAATAGGCGGCGTCGGGGTGGGCGAAGTACCAGCCCGCGACTGCGGCAGTGGGCACCATTGCGCACGACTCGGTCAACGAAAGGCCGATCTCGCCTGCGGCGAGCAGGGCGAACAGGTCGTGCTTCTGCGAGTGGTCGGGGCAGGCCGGGTATCCCGGTGCCGGGCGGATTCCCAGGAATCGTTCTGCGGTGAGCGCCTCGGCGTCGAGCGGCTCGTCGCGGGCGTAGCCCCACAGGTCGGTGCGCACCCGGTAGTGCAGCCATTCCGCGGCGGCCTCGGCGAGTCGGTCGGCGACGGCCTGCGCGAGGATGACGGCGTAGTCGTCGTGGCGCGCCTCGTGGTAGGCGGCGATCGCGTCGAGGCCCGAGCCGGCCGAGACCGCGAAGGCGCCCATCCAATCCGTCGCGGCACCTTCTCGGGGCTCCAGAATCAGGTCGGCGAGGCTCCGGTGCGGCCGGCCCTCCTTGCGACCGAACTGCTGCCGGAGGAAGTGCAACGTCGCCCGGGGTCGGGCGCGCGTCGCATCCTCCCACACGGTGATGTCGTCGGCACCGGTGCGGTCGGCCGGAAACAAGGCGGCGACCCCGCGCACAGTGAGCAGTCCCTCGTCTTCGATGCGATCGAGCAATCGGTTGGCGTCGTCGATCAGCGTGCGAGCCTGCTCTCCCTTCGCCTCGTCGTCGAGGATCGTCGGCCAGGGTCCCGAAAGCTCCCACGCCCCCAGGAAGGGTGACCAATCGATGAGCGGTCGCAGCCGGTCGACGGGGATGGGGTCGAACAGGTGGCGCCCGGGATGCGCGGGGGGCGGGGGCGTCCGAGTGGGATCGACAGGTGCGCCCCGAGCGCGTGCCTCGGAGAGGGGAACGAGCGGGGCGCGTTGCCTCCGCTCGAGGTGTCGCGCGCGCAGCCTCTCGTATTCGTCGCGCAGGGACGCGTGATACTCCTCCCGGCCCTTGGGATCCAGCAGGCGGCCCACGACTCCCACCGCGCGCGACGCGTCGTGCACGTGTACGGTCGGGCCCCCATTGTACTCGGGTTCGATCTTGACCGCCGTATGGGTTCTCGATGTCGTGGCGCCTCCGATCAGAAGGGGAAGGTCGAGCCCGGCGCGCTCCATCTCCCGAGCCACGTGCACCATGTGGTCCAGCGACGGGGTGATCAGCCCCGACAGACCCACGATGTCGATGTCGTCGGTCGCCTTCTCCACGATCACGTCTGTCGGGACCATCACCCCCAGATCGACGACTTCGTAGCCGTTACACTGCAGGACCACCCCGACGATGTTCTTACCGATGTCGTGTACGTCGCCCTTGACCGTCGCCATCAGGACGCGACCGGCCGAGGTGCGGGGACCCGACTCTTCGGCTTCGAGGTAGGGGAGGAGTCGAGCGACCCCACGCTTCATGACGCGCGCGCTGCGCACCACCTGGGGCAGGAACATCCGGCCGTCACCGAACAGGTCGCCGACGCGGTTCATGCCGTCCATCAGCGGGCCTTCGATCACGTCGAGAGCCTTGCCGAACTCCACCCTCGCCTCCTCGACGTCGTCTTCGACCCACTGGTCGAAGCCCTTCACGAGAGCGTGTTTCAGCCGCTCCCCGACGGGAAGCTCCCGCCACGCCAGGTCTTCGACGCGGGCCGTCTCCCGCCCTTGTCGTCTTTCGGCGATGGCCGTCAGCCGCTCCGTGGCGTCGGGCCGCCGCATGAAGAGGACGTCTTCGACCGCCTCGAGGAGGGGAGGGGATACCTCGTCGTACACCTGTAGCGCACCGGCGTTGACGATCGCCATGTCGAGGCCGGCCTGCACCGCATGGTAGAGGAACGAGGCGTGCATCGCCTCCCGCACCTCCGGGCTTCCCCGGAACGAAAACGAGAGGTTGCTCACCCCGCCCGAGACGCGCATGTGCGGGAATTCCCCCTTGATGCGCCGGGTCGCCTCGATGAAGTCGATGGCGTACCGGTCGTGCTCCGCGATCCCGGTGGCGACCGCGAACACGTTGGGGTCGAAGACGATGTCTTCGGCCGGAAAGCCGAGTTCGTCGACCAGAATCCGGTAGGCCCGCCGGGCGATGGCCACGCGTCTCTCCACCGTGTCGGCCTGGCCGTCTTCGTCGAACGCCATGACGACCACGGCTGCGCCGAACCGCCGCACCTCGCGCGCCTGACGACGGAAATCCTCCTCTCCCTCCTTGAGCGAGATGGAGTTGACGATCGCCTTGCCCTGAACACAGCGAAGTCCCGCCTCCAGCACGTCCCAGCGAGACGAATCGATCATCAGCGGCACGGCCGCGATGTCGGGCTCGGCCGCGACCAGATTGAGGAATGTGCGCATCGCCTCGACGGAGTCCAGGAGGCCCTCGTCCATGTTGACGTCGACCACCTGGGCGCCGCCGGTGACCTGGTCGCGCGCGACCTCGAGGGCCGTCGTGTAGTCACCCTCCGAGATCAAACGGCGAAACCGGCGCGAGCCCGTCACGTTCGTGCGCTCTCCCACGTTGACGAGCAACGCATCGTCGCCGATCGAAACGGGCTGCAGCCCCGAGAGGCGCATGGCGGGTCGGAGCCGGGGAATCCGCCGTGGTGCCAGCCCGGCGACGGCCTCCGCCATGGCCTGGATATGCTCGGGCGTCGTACCGCAACAGCCCCCGACGATGTTGACGAAACCCGACTCGGCGTAATCGAGAGAGGCCTCCGCCATCGCATCCGGAGTCTTGTCGTAGCCTCCGAAGGCGTTGGGGAGGCCGGCGTTCGGATGCACGGACACGAAGCACTCGGCCACCCGTGACATCTCTTCGAGGTGGGGGCGCAGCTGCTCGGGTCCCAGGGCGCAGTTCAGCCCGACCGACAGAAGCCCCACCTCGGGCGCCGGGCCGCTTCGGGTGCGTGCGGGTCGGTGGGCATCGCCGCCTGTGCGTTCTGCCCACGGGGGAATACCGCGCGGAAACGCGGCGGCGACCCCATGTCGGATCGAGTTCCAGAACGCCTCCGGAGTCTGTCCGGTGAGGGTGCGCCCCGATCGGTCGGTGATCGTGCCCGACACCAGCACGGGAATCGGGATCCCGACCTCGTCGAGGAGGTGTGAGAGCGCCCACAGCGCGGCCTTCGCGTTGAGGGTGTCGAAGACGGTTTCGACCATGAGAGCGTCGACGCCCCCGTCGACCAGGCCCCGCGCCTGTTCCAGATACGCCTCGGCGAGCTCGGCGAAGGTGATGGTTCGGGCGCCGGGGTCGTCCACATCCGGCGACAGCGACGCGGTGCGGTTGGTCGGACCCAGAATCCCGACGGCCCACCGGGGGCGGTCGGGCGTGCGCGCGGTCCAGGCGTCGGCCGCCTCCCGAGCCGCCCGGGCGGCCGCGAAGTTGACGGCGTGTACCTGATCTTCGAGCCCGTAGTCGGCGAGCGACACGCTCTGGGCGTTGAAGGTGTTGGTCTCCACGAGGTCGGCGCCGGCGGCGAAGTAGGCTTCGTGGATCTCGCGGATCAAGTCCGGCCGGGTGATCGAGAGCAGATCGTTGGCGCCGATCAGCGCCGACGGGTGATCGGCGAAGGCCTTGCCGCGGTAGTCGTCTTCGCCCAACCGCGCCGCCTGGATCATCGTCCCCATGGCTCCGTCGAGCACGAGAATACGATCGGCGAGGGCGTCGACGAGCGCTTGTATGCGGCCCGGGTCGACCAGTGTACTCCGGGCCTGTCGGGGTCCGTTCACGAACCTGTGTCCCATGAAGAAGCCTCGGCTGGGGCAACGGCCGAGGCGTGGCTTTTTAGCGTGTTTGCCGGCGAAAGCCTGATGCTCCATCCGCCGGCGGGCCGCAAGATGCCTCAAATCGCCCCGATTGGTATTGTGACCGAAAACTTAGTCGACCCGCCCAGGGGATTCCAGATGTGTCGTGCGACCCGCCCGGACCGAGCGCTTCCGGCCTCGCCGTCGAGGGGCGATCATGGGCGGGGCGCAGACGGGCGAGTCCACACCCTTCAGGAGGTGCCGTGAACGACGAGGCGCATCACGATCGGCCGGCTTTGGGTCGGTCCTTTCACAAGGGCCACGGCCTGGGCAACGACTACTTCGTGTTCGAAGAGGGGACGTCGTGGCGAGCGACTCCGTCGGCGATCGAGCGCGTGTGCCATCGCTGGGAAGGTCCGGGCTCCGACGGCGTCGTCGTTCTCCTTCGAGGCGAGCGAGCGCCGTTTCGGCTTCGGATGTTCAATCCCGACGGGTCGGAGTTCGAGCGAAGCGGCAACGGGCTGCGCATCCTGGCGGCTTACCTCTTTCGAACGGGTCGGGTTGCCTCGGATCCTTTCGAGGTCGAAACCGGCGGCGATCGGGTCCGCATGCAGGTGCACGGGGCCGACGGCCGCGGGGAGTACGACGTGTCGGTCCACATGGGACGAGCGTCGACGGGGGTGGAAGCGGTCGCGGCACGGCCCGAGGTGGGGCCCGTCGAGGGACGCCTTTCGGTCGACGGGGTCGGCTCGTTGTTGGCGGAGTTCGTCTCGGTCGGGAACCCCCACTGCGTGGTCTTCGGCGAGATGGACCCGTGGCGCCAGCTCGAGCGCGCCTCGCTGGATCGACTCGGTCCGGCGCTGACCCGGCACGAGATCTTCGCACACGGTGTGAACGTACAGATCGCCAGGATCCTTTCGACCGATCGGATCGAGTTCCTGGTCTGGGAGCGGGGCGTCGGCCACACCGCCGCCTCGGGTACGAGCGCCTGCGCGGTCGCGGTAGCCGCGGTCGCGTCCGGGCGGCTACCCCCCGGCGACAAGACGCTGGTCATGGAGGGCGGAACGCTCCACGTCTCGGTCTCCGAACGGCTCGATGTGGTGCTGCGGGGCCCCGTCCGAGCCGTCTACGACGCCGAGCTCGACGCCGGCTTCGCTCGCGTACTCGGCGGGGGCAATCTCCCAGGGCCTGCGGCGGCGGTCGAGCCCAGCGGGGCCTCAGGTTCGAACGCGGGCGAGCAACACCAGGCCGGCGGCGGCGAAGAGGCCGTTCGGTAGCCAGGCGGCCCACGCCGGGGGGAGTACACCGGCCGCGCCGAACGCTCCCGACACCTTGAGCAACAGCACGTAGGCGATCGTGGTGCCGAGGGATATCCCGATTCCGTAGGCGGCGCCCCCCCGTTTCGCGCTGGTCGCCAGGGGCGTGCCGAGCAGGATGATGACGAGCGTGGCGACGGGGATCGCCAGCTTCTGCTCCTTCTTGGTGCGGAGCTCACCCGATTTCCCTCCGCCCCGCTCGACGATGCGCGCCTGCCGCTCGAGCTCGTCGTAGGTGAGTTCCTCCGCGTCCCGGACCTCCTCCATCAGCTGTTCCGGCCGCTCCACGAGAGAGGGAATGCGGAGGCTCTGGAAGCGGCTCGACGATTCAGTGCCGTCGGGCCAGATCCGTCTCAGCGTCCCACTCTCGAATTCCCAGGCCTCCTCTTCTTCGAGCCAGACCGCCCGGTCGACCTCGCCGTGCAGGGCCACGGAATCGGGGCCCCGGCCCGGATGGTGAATACCGACGCCCGACATACGCGGGCTGCGCAACTCCAGTCGCTGGACCGCGAGCAGGAGGCCGTCTTCGGTTTGGTAGACGAAGTCGGATCTCCACTCGCGGCTCAGATTGCGGCTCTCGAGGATCGCCGTCGCCCGGCGCTTGCTCAGCGGCACGAGGTCGGTGGTCGACAGCGCGATGGCGGCGAGGCCCCCGCCGAGGATCAGGACCGGCAGGACGAGCCTATGGAACGAGACCCCTCCGGCCTTCGCCGCCACGATTTCGCGATGCGTCGTCATTGCGTGCACCGTGAAGACCGCCGCGATCAGCCCCGCCATCGGGAAGGACCATTGCAGGTATTCGGGGATGTTGAAGACGTATCCGCGCGCGATCTCACCGAGGGTGAGGTCGGCGTCCAGGAAGTCATCGAGCTTCTCGGTGAGGTCGCCCAGGATGAAGAGGGGTGGTGTCGCGAGAATCGAGACGACGAACAGTCGCAGGAAGGTCAGCGCGACCAGTCGGTCGAGGATCTTCACGTCGTCTCCCCGATCTCGGCTCGAGTCCCGCGCGAGAAGAGGCCGCGGATCGTCCAGATCAGGTCGTCCCAACCGCCGCCACGCATGGTGGCCGTCTCCTTACCCATGCCGCGGACCAGGAACAGCCCGACGATCGTGAAGATCACGTTGGGGGTCCACATGGTCACGACCGGAGGGGCGATGCCGCGGTCCGCGAGGTCTTCTCCGCTGATCAACCCGACCCAGTAGATCGCGAAGATCACCGACGAGGCGGCGATCACCATGCCGAGACCTCCCCGCGGGAACCGAATTGCCAGCGGCACGCCGAGAAGCACGAACACGATGCAGGCGAAGGAGAGCGTGTACTTCTTGTGGATCTCGACCTCGTAGCGATGCACCCTCTGGACGGCCGCGGCCTCCTGCTGGGTCTGCGTATTCGCGGCCTGCAGCGCCCGGTAGGTCACCTGATCACGGACCATGATCTCGCGCGGCGGGCCGGGAGCCGGCCTCGCTGCCGAGATGAGCGTCTCCGCCGCCTCCGTGTCGGCCACTGGGCGGGCCAGGGCAATCAACACCGTCTCGCGCGTGCGCTCATGACTCAGGCGTCGGTACTCGTCGCGATCCGCCCCCGCCGAGTCGGCCTGCTCCGAAAGCATGCCGATGTCCATCTCCCGGTCCCCTCGTTGCGAGGCCGAGACGCTTCGCTCCATCGCATTGCCCACGCCTCGGATCGGCACGACCTGTCGGCTGAAGTCCGTGGTCTGAAAACTGCCGGGTCGGTCCGGGTCACTTTCGAAGACGACGCCGGCGAACAACGTGAGGAACAGATCGGTGCGCTCACGGTTGAGGGCCATGTGTGCGCTGTCGGCGTAGGTGATGCGCCGGCGAAGCAGGTCGTTGGCCGGAATGATCCACACGTCGTCGAGCGTGCTCGTGGTGTTGTCGATCGCGGCCGCGCGCAGGTACACCACCTCGCCACTCTCGTCCGACTGGATGCGATTCATCACCTGCTCCCGCAGGGTGAACGTCGGACTCTTGCGGTTGATGTCCAGCAACAGGTTCTTTAGGCGATGATTGGCCTCGGGAAGCACACTGTCGTTGAAATACAACATGACTGCGCCGGCCAGCACTCCCATGACGAGGAGCGGGGTCATGATCCGGAGGGGCGGGATCCCGCCCGCCTTCATGGCGGTGATCTCGTTGGCGGCCGTCATCTCGGTAAACGCGTGGAGCACCGCGACCAGCACCGCCATGGGCATCGTGAGGGCCACCGTGTGGGGCAGCGACAGGTACAGGAAGTCGAGGATTACATCCCAACTCAGCCCCTTGCCCGCGAGGTCCTCCATGCGCTGAGCGATGGCGTTCAGAAACAGCAGCCCCGTCAACGCAGACAGCGAGAACAGGAACGGGCCCATGATCGCCCTGATCAGATGACGTGTGAGGATCTGCATGGAGCGGGGGCGGGAATGAAGCCGAAAACGCGGGACCCTTCTGCTACACGCGCGGCTTCGCTCCGGTCCCCGGCCTGAAGAGAGCGTCGTGCGCGCCCCCGTTCTCGCCGTTCTCCTTCTGCCCGGGGCGCTGATCCCGGCCCTCCCCGGATCCGGCGACCGCGACCACGACACGGCCGAGCTTCGCGCCGACACGATCCTCGTGAGGGACTTTCTCGCCCCCGGGCCGCTCGATCCGGCTCCGCTTCCGCCCGGGAGGGGGCCGCGCCCCGTGGTGCGGTTGGGCCTGCGCCCGATCCCCGTGGTCATCGACGGGGCCGTGTCGGCGAGAGATCTGGTGGAGGAGCGGCTCCCCTGGCTGATCGCCTCCGGAGGTGGTTCGGGCCCCGCGGTCGGCGGGGGTGCGACGACGCAGGCGGGCGACGACTTCGCGGGTCGGGCGGTGGCCGACTTCCTGCGTGCCCGCGCCGCGGCGGGTGCCCGACCTCCCGACCGCCTGGGATTCCTCGATCCACTCCCCACCCGCCCGGATGGTGGCGCAGAGACACCCGAGGGCTCCGGATTGGTCGGCCGCTACACGAATCTCGGCGTCCGGGTACGGGGGCGCTCCGAACTCGGCGGAGACTGGATCCGATTCCGGCCGTGCACCAATCAGTTCCAGCAGAGTTGCATACCGACCCTGCTTCCCCAGCTGCGGCCCGATCTCAATCTCGCGGTGGAGGTCCAGGGCTCGATCCTCGACCGCGTTTCGGTCGATGTGGACTACGACCAGTTGAGGGAGTTCGGCGCCACGAACACGATCTCGGTGGTGTACGACGGCGCCGAAGACGACATCCTGCGGCGGCTGCGGGTGGGCGACGTCACCTTCCGGCTACCGGGCTCCCGCTACCTGACCCAGGGCATCCCCGCGGGCAACTTCGGTTTCCAGGCCGAAGGTCAGGTCGGCCCCCTCGAGTTCGCGGGTGTCTGGGCGGA
Source organism: Longimicrobiales bacterium (assembly GCA_028279425.1). Classification (GTDB taxonomy): domain Bacteria; phylum Gemmatimonadota; class Gemmatimonadetes; order Longimicrobiales; family Gaopeijiaceae; genus Gaopeijia. The sequence continues at coordinate 14,341 of JANQNV010000211.1, forward strand.
GCAACGGGGGGATCTCTCGTCGAGGGAGTTCCGCCTGACGGGGGTGGGGAATCAGCGGCGCTTCGTGCAGGAAGACACCCTGGTGCTGGACGACGCCGACTACGTACAGGGGCAGTTCTTCTTCTTGTTCGACCCCGCGCTCATCTCGGGCTACCCCCACGTGGACGTACTCGACCTCGACGTGGGCGCGGCGCCGTCGTCGATCGTGCCGGGGCCCGAACCCATCCAGCTCTATCGATTCGAAGACGACCCCGCCGCGCGCCAGCAGGTGGAGGGCTACATCCAGGCCGATGCCGTCGCCGAGGGATCGGGACTTCGGGTGGAGGAGTCGGGATGGTTTCGCTACCTCCAGCCCGGAATCGACTACGTGGTCCACCCATCGGGTCTGTGGATCGTGCTCCGCAATCCCCTGTCGCGCGACGAGATGCTCGCGACGACTTACATCACCGCCACGGGCGACACCATCGGGACGTACGACCCGGAGCGAATCTACAACGCCGGGGGTCGTCCCCGGCTCCAGCTTCTGAAGGCGTCGGGGCCGAACCACCAACCGGGCCGCGCCACCTGGGAACTGGAGATGCACCAGGTGTATCGCGTGTCGACCAACCCCGACGTGGAAGCCGCGTCGGTCGACGTCACGATCTCGCTGGGGCAACTGTCGGCCGGCCGCACCTTCAAGCGGGCGGTCGATGGGCGCGACATCACCTATCTGCAGCTCACGGGGCTCGATCGAGAGGCCCCCCTCGACGAGCTCGACCCCGACGTCCTCTACTCCCCGGCGTCCGACCTGACCCTCGGCCCCACCCCGGTGCAGGGCGCCTTCGTCGTGTTTCCGACCCTCCGCCCCTTCTTCGAGCCACCGCCGCTGCCCGGGCTCGACCTCGACGAGCGGGAGGTGCGAGAGCTGCTGGGAGACGACGCCAACGAACAGATCTACGAGTCCGAAGACCCCTTCGAACGACAGGCCGCCGGACTGTTTCGACTGACCATTCCCTACCGGATTCGCAGCGAGGGGGTGATCTCGTCGTTTTCGCTGGGCGCCATCGGGGTGCTCCCCGGGAGCGAGAGGATCTCGTTCGATGACCGACCCCTCACCCCCGGCGTGGACTACGAGATCGACTACGATCTCGGACAGGTCACGCTGCTCGACCCCGAGGCGCTGTTCGCGACCGCTCCCGATGCGCCGGTACGGGCCACGTGGGAGCAGCAGCAAGTGTTCCGAACGGCGCCGACCTCGGTGTTCGGGCTGAGCGGGAGGCTCGGCGACCCCCGCTCGGGCGAATTGAACTTCCTGGCGCTGTATCGGAGCGAGCGAACCCTCGTGAATCGGCCCGTCCTCGGACTCGAACCGGGCGCCGCACTGCTGGGTGGCGTCAGCGGTGGAATCGAGCGGAGCCTCCCGTGGCTGGACGGCTTGCTGTCGGATGTGCCGTCCCTGAGGACCGGCGTGGGGTCGTCGTTCTCGATGGATGGCGAGGTGGCGTTGTCGCTCCCGAATCCCAATACCCAGGGAGACGTGTTCCTCGACGACTTCGACGCCTCCGACGAGCGCCCTCTCTCGCTGCTGTCGTTCGATTGGGTTCGGGGGAGCGCGCCGGTCGATCGGGACGGCGCGGAAGACGTGTTTCCAGCCTCGTTCGGCCCGGCGACGATCACCCCGCTCGTGTGGCAGCACCAGTGGATCATCGAGTCGTCGCAGGGCGACAGTGTGGGGGTCTTCGAGGGCTTCCTCCCGAGCGAAGAGATCGACCAGCAGATCCGGGTTGCAGGATCTCGGGTCCGGGAGCCGGGGTTGCGTGTGTCGTTCGATGGCGCGGCCGCGGCCCCGGGTCGCCGTTGGTCTTCGATCACCACCGTGCTCAGCCCCACCGGCACCGATCTCACACAGAGTGAGTTTCTGGAGTTCTACGTGGCCGGGGGGCGCTCGCTGGCCCTCGTCGTCGATCTGGGCATCGTGAGCGAAGACGCCGCCTTCCTCGACGACGCCGGGCGACCCTCGGGCACGAAGGTCGACGGCACGCCATGGGGCACGGGGATTCTCGACCAGGAAGCCGACCCCGCGAGGGGGGAGGTGTGGGGAGATGCGGCCGACGCTCGCGGCGTGTGGGGAGAGGGGTGCGAAGGTGAGCCCGGGCGGATCTTTCGCGTCGGTGATCCTCGAGCGAACTGCACCATCGGCAACGGCCGCAACGATACCGAAGACCTCGATGGCGACGGCAATCTCGACGTCTCGGAGCGGTCGCTTCGATGGGTGGTGCGCCTCGACGGCCTGTCGCCCTATCTCGTGCGGTCTCCCGACGAGACGGGCACGGACTTTCGTCTCTACCGGATCCCGATCGGGGGCGCGGGCGCGACGCAGGTGAACGGCCCTTTCACGGACGCCGACCTGCGCGCGATCCGTCACATCCGGTTCACGGTGACCGGTACCGGCCGCGACGATCTGACTCTGGCGCGGATGCGGATCGTCGGGTCCAGGTGGATTCGCCGGGCCGTACGCGGGGTGGTGCGCGGGATCGTCGGCGACACGGCCGGCTTCACGGGCCGGGTGGACGTCAGCCCGGTGAGCGCGGTCACCGACGGCGACGACTACGTGGCTCCCCCCGGCGTCCTGGAGCAGCTCTCGGACCCCACCACGGCGCTCGGCGGGCAGGGGGTCGAATTCAACGAGAAGTCGCTGAGGATCCGCGCCGAAGGACTCCTCGAGGGCGATCGAGGCGAGGTGTTCTCGCGGTTCCCCCAACGGCCCCGCAACTTTCTGGCGTACCAGCAAGCTCGGTTGTGGGTCGTACCCCGCTCGGGGGACTGGGGAGACGACGAGCCTGTCAGCTTCTTCTTCAAGATCGGAACCGACCCCGAGAACTTCTACCTGTATCGCCGGGCGCTCCGCCCCGCCGTTCCGACCGGGTTGGCTCCCACCGACTGGGCGGAGGTGTTGATCGACTTCGGGATCTTCCAGGAGCTGCGGGCACGGGCCGAGGAGGCGCTCGCGCTGAATCCGCGGGGGGTCGGCGATCCGCCACTCACCCTCTGGGCGCGGGACTCCACCTACGCCGTCGTACTCAGCGACCGCGGCCGTGCGCCCAATCTCGCGGCCGTGCGGGAACTCTCGATGGGGATCTGGAACCAGGGGATCCCCTCGTTCACGGGAGAGGTGTGGGTCAACGAACTCCGCCTCTCGAACGGCCTCACGACCGGGGGCCTGGCCGGCGTCTTCAACGCGAATCTCGCCGTCGGCGACCTGGTCGATACCCGGGTCAGCTATTCGTCGCGCGGCGCCTTCTTCCGCCAGTTGCAGGAAGACGCATCGTTCCAGACCGACGGCGTCTTGTCGATCAGCAGCACAGCTCGGCTCGAGAGGTTCATGCCGGCTGCGTGGGGGGTCGAGATGCCGGTCAGCTTCGACTATGACCGGGCGCGTTCCGACCCGACCTTCCTGGCGGGGAGCGACGTGCGCGCCGACCGACTCCCCAACCTGCGCGAGGTGGGCTCCCGTCGGACGCGCGTGGGGATCGGGCTGCGGAAGGTCACGCCGGCCGTCGACCCCGTCCTGGGCTTCTTCGTCGACGGCCTGGAGGGCAACGTGTCGTGGTATCGCACCGAGAACTCGTCGGTCGCGTCGCGGGTCAACGCCGAGGGAGTCGACGCCCGACTCGCGTTGGATCGCCGGATCGAGCCACGCGAATTCGGTGCCGTGCCCGATGTCTTGAAGCCGATGCTGCGATGGTTGCTCCCGCGGGCCATCGAAGAGGCGTTTCTCGACGCCCAGATCCGTTGGTCGCCCGAACGGGTCGGGCTCGGCACGTCCTACTCCCGCCAGGACGCCGCGATTCGGCGGTTCGATCGCATCCTCGAACTCCCGGCGGATTCGGCCGTCGTGGTCGCCGCCGCGCCCCGCGAGTTTCTCGAGACGGTGGCCGAGGTGGGTTTTCGGCCGCTCAACGCGCTCACCGCCGACTTCACCTTCCTGTCGACCCGCGACCTCCTCGATCCCGCCGAGGCGGTGACCGATCCCCGCCTGCGTACGTTGCTCGCCGACGAGCGAGCCGAGGTGGTCGGTCTCGACGTGGGGTGGGAGACCCGCCGCAGCCTCCGCAGCCGCGTATCGTTCCGGCCGAGTGTGGTTCCCTGGTTGGGCCACGAGGTCACGTGGTCGTCGCGCTACGATGGTGAACGGAACGCCTCGTTCGTCGACGTGGTCGCCCAGCCACTCGATTCACTGCTGAGGCTCCAACGAAACGCGATCGGGGAACGCGATGTCGCGACGGTTCTTTCGTTCGATCCCGGTGGGCTCGGCCGGGCGCTCGCCGGCCCCGAACCCACGAGCCGGGGTCGGGCGTGGGCGCGGCTCCTCGGGGTGATCCAGCCGGTCACGTTCACGTCGCGCGACGGCCTGTTCTCGCGCTTCGACCGCGATCCGATCGATCCCTCCCTGTCGTACCAGTTGGGATGGACGGGGCGGGCCGGGTATCTCGCGGCGGGTCCGGACACCGCCGCCACGCTCGTGGATCGCTCGTCGCGGCAGGTCACGTGGGGCCTGGGGACGTCGGGTGCCAGCGTGGACGCCACCTGGGCCGTCTCGGAGGCGGCCACCCTCGACGCTCGGGCGGATCGCACCATTCGGACCGTCACGTGGCCCGACCTGCGCGCGCGGGCCGCGTTGGGCGAGGTCGACGAAGAGTCGACGCGCCCCCTCCAGGCCGTGACGGTGGGGACCGGAGTTCAGGTGTCCGAGCGCGAGCTCATCTACGGTGAAGGGGGGCAGAGGCGCCTCGTCGATGAGCGCGCCTTTCCCTGGGACCTCTCGCTTCGCTGGCGCGGGGGGCTGACGACCGCCTATCGGGGTTCGCTGGAGACGGGAAACGGCGAGGACCCCACGGGCGACACGGAGCGCGACCGGATTCAGCACCGGGTCTCGCTCACGTCGTCCTTCCTCCCACCGTTCGGGCTCGGTGCGCGAAACGGGGGCGCGGCGTCGCCGGTGCGCCTGTCGATTCTCGTCGGGTACGTCGGGGAACGAGAGTGCCGAGTCCCGCGAAATCGGCCCGACTGCGTGCCCTTCATCGACCAATTGAATCGTTCGCTCACCTTCACACTCGATACCCGCGTGTCGGATCTCGAGGTGGGTGTGCAAGGAAGCTATTTCGACCGACAATCGTTCATCGGTCAACGGCGGGGCTCGACCCAGTTCCAGCTTGCCGTCTTCGGCCAGTTCCTCATCGAGGCGGGAGCGTTCGCCAACCTCCCCGGGGGCTGAACCGCGGGCGGACACGACCGCTTCGACCCTTCCGACGCCCCTCGACGAGCCGCAGTGTCGGGCATGACTCCCGGGGAACGATCTGCGCTCCGCTCGGCCCTGGCTCTGGTCGTCGTGGCGGCGGCGGTGCGGGCCGGGGCCGATCGCCTCTCGGCCGGGGCCGACCCCCTCGCGGGTCGCCCCGATCAGGCGGCCGCCCTCAAGGCGGCGTCGGACAGCGTTCGGGACGAGATCGAGCGCCGGTCGCGGCCGCTGGCGGCCGGCGAGCGGGTCGACCCCAATCGAGCTTCGGCGGCCCAGCTCGACCGCCTTCCGGGGGTCGGGCCGGCCCTCGCTGCGGCGTGGATCCGCCATCGGGAGACCGGGGCCGTCTTCCGCGGAGTGACCGATCTGGAGGCCGTTCCGGGCATCGGCCGCGCTACGGCCCTGCGGCTCGCCCCGCTGCTTCAGTTTTCCACTCGAGAGTCGATGCTCGAACGCCGAGAGGAGACTCCCAAGGTGGATCTGAATGCGGCCGACTCGGCCGCCTTGATCGCCTTACCCGGCATCGGCCCCGCCCTTGCCGGGAGAATCCTCGCGCGTCGACGCGCGCGCCGATTCGCGGCGGTCGACGACCTGGTCGAGGTCAAGGGCATCGGTCCCTCGACTCTCGACCGGTTGCGAGACCGGGTGGTCGTGGACCGGCGCAGACGGTGACGGAAAGGAAGTACTGGCCGACGCGGTTTGTTGGTTACTACGTTTGGAATGATGTGAACGATCCGGGCCGAGCTCCCGGCTACCTCTGACCCTCAGCGGGCACAATGCCGACTAACGTTGCACAGGATCGCCTGGGTGATCTCTTCGTCCACGAAGGGCTGATCACGGACACGCAGCTCTCGGAGGGGCTGCGAGAGGCGCGCAAGGAGGGGACCCGACTCGGCTACGCCCTGGTGAAGCTCGGCTTCGCCTCGGAGGCGGATCTGACGGCGATGCTCGCCCGTCAGTACCGCGTGCCGGCGGTCGATCTCGACCGGGTCGAGGTGAGTCCGAAGCTTCTGCGCCTGATCCCGGACGAGGTCGCCATCAAGCACCTGGTTCTCCCGCTGCGCCGCGTGGGGCGGGTGCTCACCGTGGCGATGGTGAATCCCTCCGACCTGGGCGCCATCGACGATCTGAAGTTCATCACCCGGCTCGACATCGAACCGGTGATCGCGGGTGAGTTCACGCTCCGGAAGCACCTCGAGCGCTACTACGCTTCGGCCGAAGAGCGCATGTCGGAGATCCTCGAGGATCTGATCGACGAGCAGGACATCGAGGTCGTCGAGGAGGAACAGGAGGACGTTTCGATCGCGGCTCTGCAGGCCGAGGTCAACAACGCCCCGGTGGTGAAGTTCATCAACGGCCTCCTGACCGACGCGGTGTACAAGGGTGCCTCCGACATCCACATCGAGCCCTACGAGGGCGAGGTGCGGGTGCGCTATCGCATCGACGGCGCGCTCCGGGAGGTCATGAAGCCGCCGATGAAGATGAAGGCGGCGCTGACCTCGCGCATCAAGATTCTCTCCGACCTGAACATCGCCGAACGGCGTGTCCCGCAGGACGGTCGAATCAAGCTGCGCATCCGCCGCAAGGTGGTCGACTTCCGCGTCTCGACGCTGCCGGTGATCTTCGGCGAGAAGATCGTGCTCCGGATTCTGGACAAGGGGAACCTCACCTTCGATCTGGGCAAGTTCGGATTCGAGCCCAAGGCCGAGAAGGACTTTTTCCACGCCATCTCCCAGCCCTACGGGATGGTGCTGGTAACCGGTCCCACCGGGTCGGGAAAGACGACGACGCTCTATTCCGCCTTGTCGCGCATCAACACCGACGAGGTCAACATCATGACCGCCGAAGATCCCGTGGAGTACAACCTCCACGGCATCAACCAGGTGCTCGTGCGCAACGAAATCGGGATGACCTTCGCGGCGGCTCTGAAGGCGTTCCTGCGTCAGGACCCGAACATCATCATGGTCGGTGAGATCCGGGACATCGAAACCGGCGGCACCGCCATCAAGGCGGCCCTGACGGGTCACCTGGTCCTTTCGACGCTCCACACCAACGACTGCCCCAGCACGATCACTCGATTGATCGACATGGGCCTCGAGCCGTTCAACGTCGCCTCGGCGCTGAACCTCCTCACGGCGCAGCGCCTCGTGCGACGCATCTGCGCCAACTGCAAGGTCGAGACGAGCTACGAAGAGGAGTTCCTGCGCGCGGCGAAGGTCCCGTTGGACTGGGTGGCCGACACCACCTTCCACAAGGGGGAAGGGTGCGACCAGTGCGACGGGAGTGGATACAAGGGCCGGCAGGGTCTCTACGAGGTGATGGCCATGTCACCCGCCTTGCGGAAGGCCGTGATGGAAGAGCGGGGCACCGACGAGCTGCGCGACATCGCCCTCGACGAGGGCATGCTGACCCTCCGTATGGACGGTCTCAAGAAGGTCGAGCGCGGCATCACCACTCTGGAGGAGGTCATCAAGGAGACCTCCGCTCAGGGCTGATCGACCCCCACCGTGATTCAGCTTCCCTCGGATCGGACCAAGCGTACCATGAGCGAAACCACCACCACTCCACAGCCGCGCCCGAGCGCGCACGGCGCCCCCTCGGCCCCGCCGAAGGTGCCGGAGCTGAGTCTTCGACTCCTGCTCCAGGAGATGATCCAGCGTGGGGCGTCCGACCTGCACATCACGGTCGGTGAACGCCCGAAGATCCGAGTCGACGGAGATCTGGTGAACAGCCAGTACCCCCGGAACCTCGCGCCCAAGGACACCCTCGCGCTGGCCTACTCCATTCTCACGGAGAACCAGAAGAAGCGGTTCGAGACCGAAGACGAGCTCGACTTCTCGTTCGGTGTGCAGAACCTCTCTCGCTTCCGGGGCAACGTGTACAAGCAGCGCGGCTGCGTGGCCATGGCGATCCGGCAGATCCCGTACGAGATCCACTCGGTCGACAAGCTCGGCCTACCTCCGATCGTGAGCCGGCTCGCCGAGCGCCCCCGTGGCCTCGTGCTGGTCACGGGTCCTACGGGCTCCGGGAAGTCGACGACGCTCGCGGCGATGCTCGACAAGGTGAATCGCGAGCGAAAGGGACACATCATCACGATCGAGGATCCGATCGAGTTCATTCACCGCCACCAGAATTGTGTGGTCAACCAGCGCGAGGTCGGCGCCGATACGCAGTCCTTCACCGCGGCGCTCAAGTACGCGCTCCGGCAGGACCCCGACATCATCCTCATCGGTGAGATGCGGGACCTCGAGACGATTGCCGCCGCCCTGACGATTGCCGAGACCGGCCACCTCGTGCTCGCGACCCTGCACACCAACTCCGCGGCGGAGTCGGTGAACCGGATCATCGACGCCTTCCCTTCACACCAGCAGGCACAGGTGCGGGCGCAGCTCGCCTTCGTGCTCGAGGGCGTGGTGACCCAGACGCTTCTCCCGCGAGCCCGAGGCAAGGGCCGCGTCGTCGCATCGGAGATCATGATCTGCACGCCGGCGATCCGGGCCGTCATCCGCGACGAGAAGATCCACCAGATCTACTCGCTCATGCAGGCAGGGAAGAAGCATGGCATGCAGACGATGAACGATGCGCTCCAGATCCTCTACATGAAGGGTGACGTCACTCTCGAAGAGGCACTGAAGCGCTCCGCCGACCCGCAGGAGCTCCTGCGGGCGGTCGGCGAAACCGCACCGAACTAAGAGCCAGGTCAGAGGGAACTACCATGCCCGTCTTTTCATACAGCGCTCGGCCTGCCACCGGCACGGGTGGCATCCAGAACGGTGAGGTGGATCTGACGTCGAAAGAGGACGTCCTCGCCTACCTCCACAAGCAGAAGCTGATCCCGGTTTCGGTGCGCGAAAAGCCGAAAGACATCAGCATCAAGTTCGGGACCGGCGTCAAGACGCGAGACATCGTCATCTTCACGCGCCAGTTCGCGACGATGATCAACTCGGGTCTGCCGCTGGTTCAGGCGCTCGACATCCTGGCTGAGCAGACCGAAAACATGTCGCTGCGGAAAGTGATTCAGGACGTTCTCTACGACGTGGAGTCGGGACACACCCTCGCCGATGCCATGGGGAAGCACCCGAAGATCTTCACGGAGCTGTTCGTGAACATGGTCGCCGCAGGTGAGGCGGGAGGTATCCTCGACACGATCCTGTTGCGCCTGGCTACCTTCCTCGAGAAGAACGACGCCCTCGTTCGGAAGATCAAGGGAGCCATGATCTACCCGGCGGTGATCGCCTTCGTGGCGACCTCGGCCGTGGCGATCCTGCTGTACTTCGTGATCCCGACCTTCCAGCAGATGTTCGACGCGGCGGGTGTCCCCCTCCCGCTCCCCACGCGCCTCGTCATCATCGCGTCGGTGGTGCTGCAGGGGTATTGGTGGGCGATCCTGCTGGGCATCGTCGCGACGGCGCTCGCCATCCGGCAGGCGTACCAGACCGACAGCGGCCGACTACTCATCGATCGCACGATGCTCAACGTGCCGATTCTCGGCGACATGCTGCGCAAGGCGGCGGTCGCCCGCTTCACCCGTACCCTCGGTACGCTGGTGAGCTCGGGTGTGAGCATCCTCGAAGGGCTGGAAATCACCGCGAAGACGGCGGGCAACCGGGTGATCCACGACGCCGTGATGAACTCCCGGGCCAGCATCGCCGGGGGTGAGACGATCGCCGGGCCGCTCAAGGAGTCGGGCGTCTTCCCGCCCATGGTGGTGCAGATGATCAACGTGGGTGAGCAGACGGGTGGTCTCGACGAGATGCTCACCAAGATCGCCGACTTCTACGACGAAGAGGTCGACGCCGCGGTCGAAGCGCTGCTTTCGGCCATGGAGCCGATCATGATCGTCGTGCTGGGTGTGGTCGTGGGTGGCATGATCGTGGCCATGTACCTCCCGATCTTCGACATGATCAACGCGGTGGGCTAGTGTAGTGTCGCCAAAGTCCTGATGCCGTTCGTGCGCGGGGGCATCCACGGGATGCGTCGTTGGAACTCCTTGCCGTAGCTATCGCTACGCCG
>JANQNV010000212.1 GCA_028279425.1 Longimicrobiales bacterium
CGGCGTAGCGATAGCTACGGCAAGGAGTTCCAACGACGCATCCCGTGGATGCCCCCGCGCACGAACGGCATCAGGACTTTGGCGACACTACACTAGATCGCCGCGCACCGGCGACGATGGTCGCGCGCGGGCGGCACGAGGTGGTGCCGGCCGCTATCGCCCGAAGCCGATCGACCCCTCGAAGGCCACCGACCAATACCGCCACGAGGCGTCGCTGTCGCTGGCGAGGTCGGTGACGCCGTGGTTGTACCGCGCGTCTACGCCCAGGGCGAGCGGCCCGAGGAGCAGGTGGAGCGATCCCCCGACGATCCCGGCGTATTGGGGGGTGTCGGTATCGGCGCCGAAGAACCCGTCGCATCCGTCCGGACCATCGGGCAGTCGAGTGAAGTCGGTATCGCAGTCCGTCTCGAACGAGGCGCTCCCGCCGCCGTAGAGCGCCGGCTGCAGTGGCCCGGAGAGAGGTCGCCACACGGCGAGCAGGGGCACTTCGATGAAGTTCTGCTCGAACGAGCCCACCTGCCGATCCGATCGAAGGGCAGCCGATCGTTTCGAGAAGAGCAGCTCCGGCTGAACCGACACGGTGCCGCCGATGTTGACGAAGACCCCGCCGACCGCCGCGGTCTCTCGACTCACCTCCAGATCGTCGAGGCCCGAGAGGGTGCTCAGATTCCACCCCAACCGCGCCCCCACGTGGATCTGGCCCTCCGCCGCTTCGGGGCCCACCATCCCGAGGACCAGAGCAACCCCCACCGCCGTCCCCACCGTCCTCATCCTCATGCCGCCTCCTCGATCGGGTGTGATGCGAACCGGCTCCCGGGGGAGCCGTTCGCCCCTCGTCGGGGCAAGGCCCATGCCAACGCCGGCGCGCCCCCCCGGGTGCAGGCCTTCACAGGTTCTTCACAACCGATCGCCAGACTGGAGGGTCACGAGGATGGGACCCACGCGCACAGGAGATGCGATGATGTCGAAACACCGCAGCACTGCACCGTACACCCCGCTGGTCGTAGCGGCGCTGCTCGTGGCCCCGGCAGCGACCGTCGCCCCGGTCGCCGCTCAAGAGCAGGCCCTCGGGCCCGCGGCGGCGGTCCATCCGGCGTCCTTTTCAGTGGTCAACTCCGTGCGCGAACGAAGTGACGGTACCGTGCTGGTCGCCGACCCCCTTTCGAAGGTGCTGGTCGTGTTGAGTCCCGATCTGACCCAGGCCGACACGATCGGTCGCCTCGGGCAGGGACCGCGCGAATACGAACAGCCCGATGCGGTCTGGCCTCTCCCGTCCGACAGCACGCTGCTGGTCGATCTCGGAAACGCGCGGCTGACCATCATCGACCCCAACAACCAATTCGTTCGCACTCGCCCCATCTCGATGGGCGACGGAGGCGACCGCACGCCCCCGACACTCGCCCTCCCCTCGAGCGCCGACGGGCTGGGCGGCATCTACTTCACCTCGATGCCGGCGATGACGCCGCAGGGCCCGTCCGACACCGTATCGGTGCTGAAGCTCGGTCCCGGAGCCGACGCCCCGGAGTCGCTGATGCGGGTCAAGACGACCTCGTTCACCTCGCAGACGACCGGCGACGCCAACAACCAGAACGTCAACATCGCGCCGATCCCGCTCTCGGCGACCGACGTCTGGGCCGCCGCACCCGACGGGTCGATCGCCGTGGCGCGCGCGGGCGAATCGCGTGTGGATTGGCTGAACGCCGACGGCTCGGTCGAGCAGGGAGACCCGATCGACGCCGAGGGGGTGCCGATCCGACGCCCGGAGCGCGAGGAGTGGAACGACGACCGCACGAGCAACGGCGGGGGGATCGGAATCGAGATGACGGTCGAAAACGGCGCGCGATCGATGCGGATGAGCCGCGGCGGCATCGGCGGCGAGCCCGACCTCGACGCGATGACCTGGCCCGACGAAAAGGCCCCCTGGGTGGCGTCGAGCGGGGCCGTCGATGCCGAAGGACGCTTCTGGGTCCGGCGGTCGCTACCCGCAGGCGAGGCCGCCCTCTACGACGTGTTCACCAAGGCGGACGGGCACGTCGGTGCCGTGCGGTTCCCGGAGAGGCGCCGCCTGGTGGGGTTCGGCGACGGCGTCGTGTACGTGGTGCACGTCGACGCCTTCGACCTGCAGACTCTCGAGAAGTACCCGAGCCCCGCACTGTGACCACGACGCACGGGCCCGCGAAGGCCGGTGCCGTTCTGCTGGTCGAAGACGATCCGAAGACCGCAGAGACGGTCGCCCTCTACCTCCGCCATGCGGGTCACCGCGTCACGGTGGCCCGCACGGGGAGCGAAGGTCTCGAGCGCGCGCTGACCGAGCCGTACGACCTGGTGGTGCTCGACCGCATGCTTCCGGGCCTCGAGGGCTCCGAGGTGCTGCGTCGCCTTCGGGCCGAGGCGCAGACGCCCGCCATCCTCCTGACCGCGATGGCCGGCGAACTCGACCGACTCGACGGGTTCCGAGCGGGCGCCGACGACTACGTGGTGAAGCCCTTCAGCCCGCGCGAGCTGGTGGCCCGCGTCGAGGCGCTGCTGCGTCGGAGCGGGGTCTCGGGTCGCCGAGACGCCGGGGTGCGGGTCGGGCCCCTGCGGATCGATCCCGAGGCCCAACAGGCTACGGTCGGTACCGGGACGCTCGACCTCAGCCCGTCGGAGTTCCGCCTCCTCGCCTGCCTCGCGGCGGCCCCGGGTCGTACGTTTTCCAGGTCGGAGCTCGTCGACCGGGCCCTGCCGGGAGACCCGGCCGCCCGGGTCGTCGACTCGCACGTGAAGAACCTGCGTCGCAAGCTCGCCTCCGCCGGCGGGGAGGCCGACTGGATCCAGACGGTCTTCGCCCGCGGATACCGGCTGTCGATACGCCGAACGAGCTCTACCCGGGCGGCGGAACCGTCGGGCCAGGATCCGCCGCCGTGAGTCTGCGCGCGCGGGTGGTCTCACTTGTCGTGGGGGCCGTACTCCTCACCCTCCTCGCGATGGCCGTCCCGGGTCGACGCATCGCCTTGCAGGAATTCGAAGCGTCCGTGCGGGCCATCGTGGTCGAGTCCAGTGCGGACGCCTCCACAGAGGTCGGCCCGATCCTGCCCGAGGATCTCGCCACTTTCGAGAGCGAGATACGATCGGCCGGTACCGACGCGCGACAAATCTGGGTGACCGTCTCCGGTGCCGTGCGGGCCTCCAACGACCCCTCGCTCGAGAAGGCCCGCTCGACGACGACCCCCGACGGCTTCATCGAGCTCGAGCGGGAGACACCGCGCGGCCTCGAGCGGATCCGCCTGGGCGGGGGCCTGTCGGTTCGCGCCCCGGACGGTACGGACGCCGGCCGCCTCTTCCACCTCCCCGCGACCGACGACGTGATGCGCCGGGGGGAGGCGTTTTCGCGGGCGCTCGACCGGCGCCTGCTCGTGTGGGCGGCCCTCGTCGTGGCCGTCGGCACCGCGCTGGCCGTCGCAATCGTCGGGCACGTGCTCGGCCCTCTCCGCCGTCTCGGCGTCGCCGCGGCCAGTATCGCCGACGGCGATCTGAGCGCACGGACGGGTTCGGGCGGCCCCCCGGAGATCCGCGCCGTCGCGCGAGCCTTCGACCACATGGCCGCCCACCTGGAAGCCTCCGAGCGCTCCCGCCGCGAGATGGTGCGCAACGTCGCCCACGACCTGCGCACGCCGCTCACCAACCTTCGCGGCCAGATCGAGTCGCTCCAGGACGGGCTCCGCCCGCTGGATCGTTCGGTCCTCGCGTCGCTCCACGACGAAACCCTCATGCTGACGAAGCTGGTCGGCGATGTGGAGCGGCTCGCGCGTGCCGACGAAGGGCGCCTCGAGCTCGAACCGGAGGTGATCGGCATCGCCGACGTCGTGCACCGCTGCACCACGGGTTTCATCACCTCGGGTCGGCTGCGGGCCGAAGCCGTCTCCATCCGGGTCCCTCCGACCCTCACCGCATTCGTCGATCGAGCTGCTGCCGCCCGCGCCTTCCAGAACGTGCTCGACAACGCTGCGGTCCACGCGCCCGGAGCCGAGATCGATGTGAGCGGGTGGGCCGCGGGGAGCGACACGGTGATCGAGATCCGAGACGACGGCCCCGGCATCGCTCCCGAACACCTTCCCCACGTGACGGAACGGATGTATCGGGCCGACTCCTCGCGCAATCGGACGACGGGCGGTTCCGGCCTCGGCCTCGCCATTGCACTCGAGCTGGTCGGCGCATCGGGCGGGGTGCTCGACGTACGCAACGCCGAACCGCACGGGGTGGTCGTCCGGATTCAGCTTCCGAGTCGACCCCGAGCTGGGCCCCGTGGTGCGGAGGCAGCATCTGCACGGTAGAACCGGCGCACGGCCTGCTCGATGTCGGTCCAGGGTCCCTTGACCAGCGGCGCCGGCGGAAGCGAGTCACGGAGGTAGCGTCCGTACCGCTTGCGCACGATCCGGTCATCGAGGAGTACGATCGCCCCGCGGTCGGCCCGGTGCCGGATCAGGCGTCCGAACCCCTGCTTCAGGCGTAGAGCGGCGAGGGGCAACATGTAGCTCCAGAACGCGTTCCCCCCCTGTGCCTCCAGCGCCTCCACCCGGGCCGCCGTGACGGGTTCGGTCGGCACCCGGAAGGGAAGTTTCTGGATCACCAGGGCGCGCAGCGGATCCCCCGGCACGTCGACGCCTTCCCAGAACGACGACGTGCCGAGGAGGATGGCACTCCCGTGATCGACGAAGTCGACGAGGAGGCGAGCGCGGTCGTCTTCGCCGTGGACGAACAGTGGGAACCGCGCATCGACCCCGGCCTCACGCAGCAGATCGGCAACACGCCGCAGGGCCCGGAACGAGGTGAACAGCGCGAAGACCCCACCCCCCGTCTCGGCGGCAAGGCTCTCGACCACACGGGCGGTCGCCCGCTCGAGACGATCCCCTTCGAGCGACACATCCGGGAGATCGGAGGGAACCGCCAGGATCGCCTGTCGCGAAAAGTCGAAGGGCGATGCGACCTGGACCCCCTCGACCGTGGGCGGTCGCTCCATCTCGGCCAACCCGTCGTCGGACAGGCCGAGGCGTTCGCGCATGAAGTCGAACCGACCCCGGGTGGTGAGCGTAGCCGACGACAGGACGACGGTTTCGGCGTGACTCCACAGGCTCTCGCGGAGCACGGGGCCCAGCTCGATCGGCGCGGCGCAGAGGGCGAGGTTCCGCCGGCGACCGCGGCCGCGCATCTCGAGCCAGCGCACGTAGTCGTCGATGCGATCGCCCGGCTCGAGCACCAGCTTCAGGCCGACGAGCGCGGCCGAGGTCCTGCGCTCGGCACTCCGAAGATCGAGCAGGCGGCCTTCGAGCCGCTCCTCGAGCTCCTCGGAGTCCTCGACGCGCCGGCGCACCAGCTGGAGTTCCCGCTCGAGGGTGTGCAACGCCTTCGACACGGCGCGAAAGCGTTCGTCGACGTCCACCCGGAGCACCGGCTCCTCCACGACCCGTTCGCGCAACACGTTTCGCCCGCCCGCGCCGGCCGCGGGCATCGGAGGGTCGTCGACGGGAGGGGCCACGATTCGGATCGCCTCCCCCTCGGCGGCGCCGACCGCCGGCAGGAGGGATTCCACCACGTCGAAGAAGAGGTCGAGGGCGGCGCGGGCCTCGTCGACCGCCGGGCGCACCCGCTCCTCGATTCGACGACGGAGCTCCATCCCGGTGCCTTCGCCGTCTCCGAGCGCGTCCTGGATCACGGCCAGGACCCCCTTTCCCCGGCGATCGAGCCGCGAGAGCGTGCGATACAGTCCCCGACGCGTGACCTGGACCCCCAGGTGCGACGTCGCCGCATCTTCGGCGTTGTGCGCCTCGTCGAGCACCACGTGTCGATAGGCGGGCAAGACGGCGGACTGCGACCAGTTCTGGGTCGCGCGCCGGACCGCGAGATCCGTGAAGAGCAGGTGGTGATTGACGACCACGATCCGGGCCGACGCCGCTCGACGTCGCGACCGCTGGTAGAAGCACTGCTGGAAGTGCGGACAGCGAGAACGCAGGCAGATGTCCGGGTCGCTCCGCACCTCTTCCCAGACCTCGGGTGAAGGAGGGGCGGGCAAATCGGCGAGCGAACCGTCGTCGGTCGTCCCGACCCAGTCGCGCAACGCCTCGAGCTCGCGAGACCGGTCGCTCTCGAACAGCTCGGGAGCACCGGCATCGGCGAGCCCCAGCCGGCGGATGCTGATGTAGTTCCCCCTCCCCTTCACCAGTGCCCAGTCCAGTTCGTCTTCGGGCTCCGCGTCCACACTCGCTCCGCTCGACCGGGCGAGGAGTCGCGCCACGAGCGGGAGATCCTTGTCGGCGAGCTGCGACTGGAGATTGATGGTGGCGGTCGAGACGATCGTACGCTCGTCGTTGTCGAGCGCCCACCGTGCGGCCGGAAGCAGATACCCCACCGACTTTCCCGTCCCGGTCCCGGCCTCGACGAACAGCACCCCCCCGTCGTTGTAGGCCCCCGCGATCGCCCGGATCATCTGCCGTTGCCCGGGCCGATCTTCGTAGTTCGGGTGCTGGTCGGCGAGTGCTCCGTGGGGCGCCACCACCGCCTCGAGTTCATCGGGATCCAGCGGGCGGCGCTCACGCGGCTCCGGTGGCTCGACGACCACGTACAGCTCGGTCGCCGCGTTGTCGGTAATGGCGGTACCGAGCCCCTCCTCCCACAGGCGCGCCGCGACGGCGAGATCGGCATTCGACGGCTCCAGAACGCCGGAGGGGTGGTTGTGGATCATCACGCCCCCGGAAGGCTCGTCGCGGGCGGCCGCGATGACCGCGGCGTGGTTCCCGCGAGCCACGGCGCGGGGCGAGACGACCCGGCGATCGGCCGTAACCGTCGCGAGGAAACAGACCTCCCGCCCGCCTGCGCGCGCGATTTCGGCGCGCATCCGCTCGGCGGCAGGGGCGTCGAGGCGCAGGGGGACGGCCCCGGGCAGGGGCCGAGGAGGACCGCCCTGTTCGGCGTCCAGCCCATCCAATCCCGCGAGTGCCCGAGTCGGGTCGGGCGAATCGGACCTCACGTCTTGAGTTTCTGCTTCTTCGCCGCGGGAAACAGAACGTTGTTCAGGATCAGCCGGTACCCGGGCGACGACGGGTGGAGCGACAGGTCGGTGGAGGGATCGCCGATCTGGTGTTCCGGGTCCTCCGGGTCGTGCCCCCCGAAGTAGGTGAAAGTGCCCTCACCGAGGTTACCGTGGACGTACTTGGCCCATCCGGCCTCCTGCGCGAGAACGATCGTGCCCGGCTTGAGCCTCGAGATCGCGAACGACGTGGTGAGCCCGTAGAAATCGGGAAGCACGGACTCGTGATTCTGCGTCAGCATCGCCGGTACCGGATCGAACTTCGCCGAGAAGTCGAAGAGGGTGTACACACCGAGCTCCTTGCGCCACGGCGTGTTGACCTGGTGGCCATCGATGTCGCTGAAGGCGTTGACCGAGGGTGAGGTCTGCAGCTGCGCCGCCTCGAAGGCCAACGTCCGCGCCCAGTCGAGACGCTCATTGGCTCTCGGGTCGACGGGAGTCCCGTCGGAGTAGGGCGCCGCGATGTCGACGGGCCCGGCAGCGAGCGCGAGCTCCAGCGTTTCGGGCGCAGAGCACATCGCGAAGAGGAAGCCCCCCTCCATGACGTACGTGCGGATGGATTCGGCCACCGCCTTCTTCAGCGCCGGCACATCGGAGAAACCGAGTCGGCTGGCGACCTCCTGGTTGCGCGCCACCTCTTCCTGAAGCCAGCCGGCTCCCGCATACGTCAGATAGAACTTCGAGTATTGTCCGGTGAAGTCCTCGTGGTGGAGATGGAGCCAGTCGTACTCCTCGAGACCGCCCGTGGCCACCTCCTCGTCCCAGATCTTGTCGTACGGAATGCCCGAGTACTCGAGCACCATCGTGACGGCGTCGTCCCACGGCGTCGAATTGGGAGGGGTGTAGACCGCGATGCGGGGCGCCTTCTCGAGGGGCACAGCCTCCATGTTGCCCTCGGCGATGATGCCCCGAATCCGCGCCACGTCGGCGGCGCCGATCGCGTCGAAGCGAACACCGCGCAGCGTCGCCTCGCGCCGGATCGGCTCCTGGTCGGGGAGCAGGAAGGCGCCTCCCTCGTAGTTGAGCAACCACTCGGCGGTCTCCCCCTGCTCGAGCACCCAATACGTCAGCCCGTAGGCCCGCAAGTGGTTCGTCTGGCCGCGGTTCATCGGCACGAGGAGGTTCTGCGCCTCGACGGGTGCCGCCACGGCGACGACCAGAAGGGCCAACGCCGCCCGCGCCGCGCCTGACATGGGTCCCCTGGTAGATCGTCTCATGTGCCCCTCCCGAGGCGGTCCAGTTCTCTTCGGGCATCGGGGACCACCGCCGCGCGGGGCCGCTCGAGGATCAGTCGCTCCAGTAGGCTGCGCGCCTCGTCGCTCCGAGCCGGATCGGACGACAGGAGTCGGGCCCGGCGAAGCATCGCCTCGGGGGCCTCGGGGCTGTCGGGGTGTGCGCCCTCGATACGAGCGAACAACGCCCGGGCCGCCGCCGAGTCGCCCTCCGCCTCCGCGATGCGCCCGGCCTGAAAGAGGAGCGCCGAGCGATCACCTTCCGCTACCTGGTCGGCCCCGGAGACGAGGGCAGCGCGAGCTCCGACGGCGTCTCCGTGGCGCTCCCTGGCCGCGCTGCGGGCGAGGGTCTCGGCGGCGCCGGCACCGACGCGATCGAGGAGGGCGATCAACTGGATCACCTCGGTCGCCGCGCTCGGGGCGAGTCCGACGAGCGCACGGGTCAGTGCGTCCCGACCCGCCGCCACCTCGCCCCCGTCGAGAAGGAGCCACGCCCGCTCGAGCTGTGACTGGGGCCCGGGAGGGGGCTCGACCAGCGCCAACGCGCCGTCTGGATCACCCCGGAGCGCCAGCCCGGCCGCCACCGACGCCGTCAACACATCCGTCTCGGGCGCGTCGGGAAACTCCGAGCGGAAGCCGTCGAGGCGGGTCCGAAGCGCCTCCCCGTCGACCCCCGAAAAGGACGACTCGATGCGGATCAGGTCGGAGATCGCTCGCCGACGCTCCACCGTGCCGACGGCCAGGGCGCGGGCCAACCGCACCTGGGCCTGCACCGCCGCACCCGTGTCGGCGCCGGCCAACGCCGCTGCAGCCATCCGAGCCTCCAGGGCGGCGTCGTTCGAGGTGGCTGGGACCGAGCGCCGCAGGGTCGTGAGCGCCCATAGCGACAGGTCGGCGAGGCCGGCGTCGTCGGCGCGGCGAGCCACGTCCTGCAAGAAGGCGGGAGTGGCCTCGCGCGAGAGCCCGCGGAGCCCCTCGGCGGCGACACGCTGCGCCATGTCGGGAAGTCCAAGCTCGATCGCCACCCGCACGGCGGCCCGGCGACGCTCTTCGGAGGCACCGTCTCGCGTCAACTCGGTGAGGAGCGGCTCCGCGAGCGTCGCCCGATCTCCTTCGAGGCGCTGGACCCGGCGCAGCACGGCGTCCGCATCGGCGCTCGGGTCCCGCAGCGCACTCGCCCACTCCTGCACGGCGCCCTCGGAGTCGCCGAGGCGCTGCCGAACGTCACCGATCTCGAGCGCGAGCGCCGTGTCGTCGTCGGCGGCCTCACGCCCGGCCAGGAAGACCTCGAGGGCGCGCTCGTCTCCGAAGACGCGCTGGTAGATGCGACCCACCTCGCGGTACGGGTCGGGATCGTCGGGTTCGGCGTCGAACCACGCCTGCGCCGCGTCTTCGAGGGCCGTGAGCGAGTCCACCTCCACCAGCACCCTCAGCTTCATGTAGCGCGGCCCCGAGGCGGCAGGGCTCTCCCCGAGATATCGGTCCACCCACGGCAACACCTCCACCACACGCGAACGCGTCCGGAGGATCCTCTCGAGGGCGAAGAGGCCACCCGACGAGGCAGGGTTTCGGGTGAGGAGGCGCTCGAGCACCGCTTCGGCCTCGTCGAGACGGCCACGCCACTCGTGCGACGAGGCCTCCCGTAGCAAACGAGCCTCTTCGCGGGCCGTGAACGGGGTCGACGCCGTGTCGGCCTGCGCGCGAACCGGAGCCGCCGACCACGCGGCCGCGACGACCCAGAGCGCGGCCACCTCGCCGAGTCGTGGAGCCCTCATCGCCCGCCCCCGTCTCCACCCCCGGCCGCGGCCGGCGCCGCACCCGCAGGAGCCGCACCGGGATCTCCGTTCAGGCGCTGGAAGTAGCGCACGACGAGCGCACGAGCGGCGGGAGGGAGACGGCGCAGCGCTGCGGCATCGGGCTCGTAGCGGAGCAGGCCCAGGGCGTCGGGCCCCAGGGGCGCCACCTCCCCACGCTCCACCAGACTGGCCGCCTCCGACTCGCGCTCATCCGACATCTCGTCCTTCTCGAGCGATCGACCCGCGTCGAGCAGGCGGTGGAAGAGACGCTCCTGGCGCTCACGGGTCTCGGGTTCCAGCCGGCCCTGCGCCAACTCGCGCGCGATGGCTTCGGCCTCCTGAGCGAGCGCCTCCAGATCGCCGAGGGGTCCGTTCTCACCCTCCTGATTGGCCATCTGCCCCACATTCGATGCCACTTCCTGCTGTTGCTGCGCCAGCTGCTCCATCTGTTGCTGCTGCGCCTGGGGCGTGAGTTGCATGGGCATCATCTGCGACGCCTGGTTGTTGACGTCGGCCTGTTCCTGCGCGAGCTGCTCGAGCTGCTCCTGCACCTCCTCGGCCGATGCTGCACTGCTCCCCCCCTCCGACAGCTGCTGCGCGGCGGCAAGAGACTGCATGGCGGTCTGATTCAGGGCGTCGATCGCCTGCTCGGCGGCCGCCTGCGGGGACAACTGGCGACCGGAGGGGCTGTCGAGCGACTGCACGACCCGCTCCAGCGCCCCCATCGCCGTCCCCATCGCCTCCGAAACCGGGCGCTCACCCCCGCCCGCCTGCGACGTCTGTGCCGCGATCGCGAGATTCTCGGCCATGTTTCGAAGCCCCGCCTCGAGACCGGCGACCTGCCCCCGAAGGGCCGCCATCGTTTCGGGTGAGGCCCCCTGCATCGCCTCGCGAATCTCGGCCTGACGCCGGGCGAGCGACTGTGCGTCCTGCGACGTCTGTTCGAGGGCCCGTTGGAAGGCCTCGGCCCGCTCCTGCATCATCTTCTGCTGGGCCGCCTGCAGGGCCTTGGCCGCCTCATCCATCTCCTGCGCCGCCTGCTGTCCCTGCTGCCCCGCCTGCTGGGATTCACCGGCCCGCGCCTGTTGGGCCGCCTCCTGCATCGACGCGCTGGACTCCTGCGCTTCCGCGCGCGCCTGATCGACGCCCTCCGCAGCCTGCTCCTCGCCGAGCTCCCGGAGCCGATCGGCGAGTTGCTCCATCTTCTGGTCCATCTCGAGGGCTTCCTGCCGCAACAACTCCTGCTGCGCCGCTCGATCCTCGGTCGCCTCCTCGGCCATCGCCTCGGCGAGGGCCTCCTGTCGGTCCGCCAGTTCCTCCGCCTCTCGGCCCGTCGCCCGGAAGTCCTGTTGCGCGGCGGCGCGCTTCATCCGGTCGAGCGCCTCCTCGAGCTTCTCGCGGAACTCGTCTTCCTCGCGGGCGAGTTCCTCGAGGGCCTCCCGCGCATCGCGACGGTCCATATCGGACATCTGCTGCGCGAGCTCCGACAGCCGCTCCTGCATTTCGGCGCCGCCGATCTCTTCGAGCAGCTCCTGCAGGTCGGCCAGGTCGCTGCGCAGACCCGCGTCCTGCGCGCCGGCCTCGCTGAGGGTCTCGGACATCGCTCCCAGCTCCTGCCGGAGCGAGTCGACCTGAGCGGCCATGGCCTGCTGTTCCTCCAGGGCCGCCTGCAGGCCTTCGCGCTCCTCGAAATCGACGCCGGCCTGCCCCTCCTCGCGGAACGGCTGACCCTCTTCGGCGCGGCTCGGCGCGCGCGCCTGGCGTTCGAGGGCACGGGTGTCTTCTGCGGCTCGCCGCGCCTGTTCGGCGAGCGCCTCGAGTTCGGCCGCGGCGTCCTCCATCTGCTCCTGCGCCTCGCGGCGCAATTCCGAGGCCGCCGGCATCCGCAATACGAACTCGGGCGTCCGGGCTTCCTGCGCCCCCGGTCCGTTGTCGACGACACGCGCGTAGTACCGCACCTGATCACCGGGTACGAGCCCCCACGTCGACACATCCATCAACGGTCGGGCGAGCACGACCCGATTGCCTCCCATCGACATCCGCTGGGTGACCGGCTCCCGTGCCTCGCCCAACGCCGTCACCCGCCAAGCGACGAGTTCCAGCCACGCCACCCCGTAGTCGTCCGCCGCCTGCAGAACCAACGGCTGCTTGAGGTTGAGCGGCAACAGGGTATCGGGACCGGGCATCGTGATCGCCACGTCGGGCGGCGCGTCGGGAAGGAGCGCCAGCTCCAGAGGCGGCGGATGCAGTTCGGCCTGGCCGCCCTGCGTGTCTTCGAAGCGCCACTCCCATGCGCCCCCTCGCGTCGGGCGCCACTGGGTCGAAAACGAGGAGGCGTCGATCGTCAGGTCGATCGACGGCCCGTCGCTCGACACCCACGACCCCAGTGAGTCGCGACGCACCGGCACCAGGGCGGCCGTCGCCAGAGGGCGGCTACCCTGCCCGTCCACGACGACGCGCGTGCCGACCGGCACCTGGAGGGGGGGTACATCGCCGCGGTACTCCTCCGGCAGACGACCCGTGTAGGGCGGGAACTCCAGCGCCACCTGAACATCGGTCACGAACAACGGGTCACGGGGGGTGATCACGAACTCCCCACTCGACGCGCCGTCGGCCGCATCGACGCGGTAGACCACTCCCGCCGTGAGCTCCTCGAAGGTGTGCTCCGCCCTGCCGGCCACCACCCGCAGCTCCCGGGTTCGGGCCACGTCTCCCGCAGCCTGCCACCAGAGGGTCACCCCCTCCCGACCGACGGCCTCGATGCGTACGTCGAGCGACGCCCCCCGCACGACCTCGGCATCGCCGGGCTCCACCAGGAGGGGAGGGAGCGCGGGCCCGAGCAGAGCCCGAACCGGCCGCAGCAACCCACCCCAACCCGACCCGGCACGCTGGGGGCTGACGACCGCGAGCAGGACCACCAGGGGCGCGAGCACCGCAGCCGCGGTCATGCCGCGGCGGGTCTGCACCTGCAACCACGAGCCGACGTCGCCTGCGAGCTCCGGGATGGGCTGACTCAGTCGCTGCGCGAGGCGATTCTGGCCCCGGTCGACGAGAGCCCTCGAGACGCCCTCCGGGGCCCGCGCCGCAAACTCGAGACTCCCCCGCACCAGCCCCTCCGCGACCCCGCCTGCTTCTTCCATCGTGGCGGCCACCCGATCGGAGGCGAGATGACGCGCCCGGAATCTCCACCACCGGACCCCACCGGCGAGCAAGGCAACGACCAGCAGCGAGTCGAGCACCAACGGCACGACCGTTGGACGTTCGCCCGCGCTGGAGGGCACCACGACCCATGCGACCACGAGAAGGGCGAGCAACGCCACCGCCACACCGACGATCGCCAGTCCGCGGAATCGCCGGCCGAGAAACGCCTGAACCGAAGCGTGAACCTCGGCCACGGACAGGGCCCGCGGTGTCATCGCGCGCCTCCCCCGCCGAGCACGTAGAGAAAGAGGTTCACACCCATCCGGATCGCCGCCTCGCGCACCTCCGCTGTGTCGTCGTGCACGTCGGAGTCCTCCCACCCGTCTCCGAGATCACTCTCGAACGAGTAGAACACCATGAGGCGCCCGTCGTCGAAGAGGCCGAAGCCCTGCGGGCGCGCGCCGTCGTGTTCGTGCACCTTGGGGAGTCCGTCGTCGAAGTCGTACAGACCGTGGAAGACGGGATGAGTCGGAGGCAACTCGACGAGTTCCCGGTCCGGAAACAGGGCTGCGATTTCCCGGCGGAAGGACTCGTCCAGGCCGTAGTTGTCGTCGGCGTGCAGGAACCCTCCGTCGAGGAGATAGGCCCGGAGCGCGGCCCGCTCCTGAGGACTGAACCGCACGTTGCCGTGGCCAGTCATGTAGAGGAACGGGTGGTCGCGCAGGGCGGGGTCCAGCGGCGAGACGACGACCTCGCGGCGCGCCACGGGAATCCCGGTGCGATCGGCGATCGCAGCGAGGAGGTTCGGGAGAGACGACGGGTTGGCGTACCAGTCGCCGCCCCCCTCGTACCGCAGGCGCGCCACCGTAATCGAGTCGGCGGTCTCGAACACCGCTGCCGTCGCACCCACCGCTGGCGTCGCAGCCACCGGTGCCGCCGACACATCGGCGACCGCGAGCGCCGCCGTCAGGACCGCCGCCCACGCCACGCCCGAAATCAGCACGCCTCGCCCCCCCTCCATCGATCGTCCTCCTGATTCGCGCCCGCCGGGCCCCGATCGTCGTGGCCTCCACCCGCGCGATCCGCGTCGGCCTGCACCTCCTGCACGATCGCATACGCGCGATTCCGGGCGACACCGGTGCGACGAGCGATCTCCCGCGCCACACGGCTCGGCGTGCTCCCCTCGTCGAGCAGTCGACGCGCTTCGACGTACACCGCCTCGTCGGAGGCGGGCTCCCCCGCGCGCGGTCCCACGACCAGCGTGATCTCCCCTCGCGGCGCCTCGCCCTGATAGTAGGCGTGGAGCTCGCCGAGGGTCCCTCGTCGAAAGGTCTCGTGCAGCTTCGTGAGTTCACGGGCGACGCAGGCGGGCCGGTCGGGTCCACATGCCTCCACGAGCGAGGCGAGCGAGCGGACGAGCCGCTCCGGTGATTCGAAGGCGATGGTCGTTTCGTGCGCCTCCGCTATCCTGTTCAGCACCCGCTCGCGCTCCTGCCCCTTCCGAGGCACGAACCCCAGAAACGCGAATCGATCGCTCGGAAGACCCGAGCCCACCAGCGCCACGAGGATCGCAGACGCCCCAGGGATCGGCACCACATCGTGCCCCTCGGCGATCGCCGCCGCCACGATACGCGCCCCGGGGTCGGATACCAGCGGCGTGCCCGCGTCGGACACGAGCACCAGCCTCTGGCCGGCGTCGAGCCACTCCACCACCTGCCCGACCCTGCGCGCTTCGTTGTGGTCGTGCACCGACGTCATGGGCACCTTGGCGCCGACGTGCCGGAGGAGGGTCGCCGTTCGCCGCGTGTCTTCGGCCAACACACGGTCTGCCGAGCGCAGCGCCTCCGCCCCGCGCGGGGAGAAATCGCTCAGATTGCCGATGGGCGTCGCGACGACGTGGATCGTGGCCATCACGGAGTATAGCTCGGCTCCCGTCCTCTACGCACCACGGCCCGACCGGCGAGAGACGCCGGTCGGGCCGCAGAAACGGCCGCCTCGGCGGGCCGTCCCCGGATACGATCGAGCGAGCGCGTCGGCACCCCGACTCAGTTCTGCAACAGGGTGTCGATCTTCTGGTCGAAGTGCGGCTTCGGCATGGCACCTACGAGACGGTCGACGACCTCGCCGTTGCGGAAGAACAGGACGGTCGGGATCGACCGCACACCGAACCGTGCCGCTGTGCTCGGGTTCGCGTCGACGTCGAGCTTGCCGACCTTCAGACCCTTCCCGGCGTACTCGTCGGCGAGCTGTTCCACCACGGGTGCGATGATCCGGCACGGCCCGCACCAGGTCGCCCAGAAGTCGACCATCGTGAGATCGTCGGACTTCTCGACCTCGTCGCTGAAATTCGAATCGGTAACGGTAAGCACGTTTTCGCTGTCGGCCATTCTACTTCTCCTTTATGTTCGCGCGTCGACGCCCGGACCTTCCGGAGCGCCGAACGAGACCCAGGTCGCTCCTCCACCCGGGAACCATCCTGCACCATGATTGGACTTTCGTTCCACCACGTAGCGATCGCCGTCGAATCCATCGAGGCGACGCTGCCGATCTTCGAATCGTTGACCGGCCATTCGGGTTCCCAACCCGAGAGCCTGCCCGCTCAGGGCGTGCGGGTGTGTTTCGTCGGCGACCGGCTCGAACTCATCGAACCGCTGTCCCCCGACAGCGGCGTCGGCCGATTCGTGGCCCGCAAGGGCCAGGCGCTCCACCACGTCGCCTACGCCGCCCCCGACGTCCAGGCCGAGCTGGACCGGCTGGCGGCCCAGGGGTACGAACTGATCGACTCCGCGCCGCGCCCCGGTGCCTTCGGCCATCACGTCGCCTTCCTCCATCCCCGCTCCACCGGCGGCGTACTGGTGGAGCTCGTCGAGGTCAGCGACCACCCGTGATGCGTTCCAGGTCGATCTCCTGAACCATCCACCGTCCCTCGTCGGTCCGGACGGTGAGGTACGACACATCCGGGATCACGCGATCCCCCATCGTCATCGTGACACCGACGCGCGTCGTGGGATCGGGGCGCCCCGGCACCATGCCCTCCGACACGATCTCGTAGGCGTCGTGCGCGAGAACCGAGGCGAGGAGATCCATGTGGAGCTCCACCTCGACGCGGTCCCACTCGACCGGCCCGTCGCGCGTGCCGAACAAGCCCGCCATGCGATTCAGGTCGCGACTGTTGACGGCCGCCAGGAACCGCTCGACGGACTGCAGGGGCGAGGTCCCCGCGGCCAGACCTGCACCGGAACCGCCCACCGTCTGCGTCGCACAGCCCGACAGGGTAAACGCCAGCGCCGTGACCACCAGCGCCCCCAATCCCCTGCCCCATGAGGTCCGTCTCATCATCGGCGTGTGCCCGGTCGAAGGTGGCCGCGGAATCCGCGCGAAATCTCCCGTGGCCCGCGGCCAGCGTCAACCCGACTCGCTCCGGCCCGCCACCTCCAGCTCGGCCGACTCCCCGGCCGGGGGCTGGAAATGGAAGACGAGCTCGTCGGTCTCGCCATCGAAGTCCACCTCGATCGTGGTCCCCGGGACCACGTCTTCCTCGAGGAGGCTGAGGGCGAGCGGGTCCTGCACCCGACGCTGAATGACGCGCTTCAGCGGACGGGCGCCGAACGCGGGATCGAATCCCTCCTCGGCGAGTCGAACCCGCGCCGCCTCGCTCACCACGAGCGTCATCCCGAGCTCCTCGGCGAGACCGGCCACCCGCGCGAGCTGCAGCCCGACGATGGTGCCGATCTCCTCGCGGCCGAGCGGATGGAAGACGATCAGGTCGTCGACGCGGTTCAGGAACTCGGGCCGGAAGTGTCGGTGCATCTGCTCGCGCACCCGCCGCTCCACCTCGCCCCAGTCCCCCTCGCCGGCGGCCTCGAGGATGTCGTGGCTGCCGATGTTCGACGTCATGATGACCACCGTGTTGCGGAAATCCACCGTGCGTCCCTGGCTGTCGGTCAGGCGTCCCTCGTCGAGGATCTGCAAGAAGATGTTGAAGACCTCGGGGTGCGCCTTCTCGATCTCGTCGAAGAGGACGACGGCGTGCGGGCGTCGGCGCACGGCTTCGGTGAGCTGCCCCCCGTCTTCGAACCCGACGTAGCCGGGAGGCGCCCCGATGAGCCGGGCCACCGCATGCTTCTCCATGTACTCCGACATGTCGATGCGCACCATGGCCTTTTCGTCGTCGAACAGGAAGTCGGCCAGCGCCCGGGCCGTCTCGGTCTTCCCGACCCCGGTCGGACCGAGGAAGATGAACGAGCCAACGGGCCGGTCGGGGTCCTGGAGCCCCGCCCTCGCACGGCGCACCGCGTTGGCGATCGCGCGCACCGCCTCGGGCTGGCCGATGACGCGCTCGCCGAGGTGTCCCTCGAGGTGCGTCAGCCGCACGCGCTCCGACTCCAGGAGGCGGCTGACCGGGATTCCGGTCCACTCGCCCACCACGGTCGCGATGTCGTCGGCGTCGACCTCCTCCTTCAGGAACTTGCCGTCGGCCTGGAGGAGCGCGAGTCGCTCCTGCGCGACGCCGATCGCCTGCTCGGTGCCGGGGATCTCGGAGTACTGGATCTCGGCGGCCCGCTCGAGGTCGCCGGTTCGGGTCGCGCGTTCCGCCTCGACCCGCAGCTCGTCGACCCGCTCCTTGAGCCCCTGGAGACGCTGGATGGCCTCCTTCTCGCTCTGCCAACTCGCCTTCATTCCGCTGGACTTCTCGCGGAGTTCGCTGAGCTCGGCCTCGATCGCGTCGCGACGCTCGACCGCCGAGCGATCCTCCTCGCGCGACAGCGCCTGCTTCTCGATCTCGAGCTGCGTGATGCGCCGCTCCACCTCGTCGATCTCCTGTGGCATCGAATCGATCTCGATCCGCAGCCGGCTCCCGGCCTCGTCCATCAGGTCGATGGCTTTGTCGGGCAGGAAGCGACCCCCGATGTAGCGATCCGACAGCTTCACCGCGGCGATGATCGCATCGTCGGTGATCCGCACGCCGTGGTGCACCTCGTAGCGCTCCTTGAGTCCCCGCAGAATCGCGACGGCGTCTTCGACGCTGGGAGGCGCCACGAAGACCGGCTGGAAGCGGCGCTCGAGAGCGGGGTCCTTCTCGATGTGGGTGCGGTACTCGTCGAGAGTGGTCGCACCCACCATGCGGAGTTCACCGCGGGCCAGCGCGGGCTTCAGCATGTTGCCCGCATCGACGGCGCCCTCGGCCGAGCCCGCACCCACCATC
Organism: Longimicrobiales bacterium; assembly: GCA_028279425.1. Classification (GTDB taxonomy): domain Bacteria; phylum Gemmatimonadota; class Gemmatimonadetes; order Longimicrobiales; family Gaopeijiaceae; genus Gaopeijia. The sequence goes on from JANQNV010000212.1 coordinate 18,439, forward strand.
GTGTGCAGCTCGTCGATGAACACGACGAACCGCCCCTCGCCCTCCGTGATCTCCTTCAGCACCGCCTTCATGCGCTCTTCGAACTCGCCGCGGAACTTCGCGCCGGCGAGCATGGCTCCGATGTCGAGCGCGACCAGCTTCTTGTCGGCGAGCGAAGTGGGCACGTCACCCGCCACCATGCGCTGCGCCAGCCCTTCGACGATGGCCGTCTTGCCCACCCCCGGCTCGCCGATCAGAACTGGATTGTTCTTCGTGCGTCGGGCCAGGACCTTGATGACGCGCCGAATCTCCTCGTCGCGGCCGATGACCGGATCGAGCTTGCCCTGGCGCGCCAGGTCGGTGAGGTCGCGGCTGAAGCGCGCCAGTGCCTGGTACTTGTCCTCGGGCGTCTGGTCCGTCACCCGGTGCGTGCCGCGGACGGCATCGAGCGCCTCCCGAACCGACGCGAGTGTGGCGCCCGCCTCACGCAGGATTCGGCCCGCATCGTCCTTCTCTTCGGTCAGGCCGAGCAGGAAGTGCTCGGTCGAGACGTACTCGTCGCCGAGGTCACGCGCCTGTGCTTCGGCCACGTCGAGAGCCCGCGTGAGATCGCGGGAGAGTCGGGGCTCGCTTCCCCCGTCGACGCGCGCCATGCGACCGATCGCGTCTTCGGTCTGTGTGCGCACCCGCTCGACGCCCACCCCGAGCTTCTGGAGCACGGGCGTGACGATCCCCTCGTCCTGGCCCAGAAGGCCCAGGAGCAGATGCACCCCGTGGATGTCCGGGTTGCCCCGGCGGCGGGCATCGGACGAGGCGGCCTGAAGGGCCTCCCCCGCCCGGACGGTCAGTCGATCGAAGCTCAGCATGTTCGCCCTCTGTATGTCTCTTTGGCAGCATCCGTGTGTGGCTACCCCTGATAGTTCAAGATGGATGCCACAACGCGCTCCTTGGACGTCGAGACGGGGCTGCCGAAGCTGGAGGTATGCCTTCGACGACGTTCAAGGGCGAGATGCCGCCCGGCGCCTGGGCGCTGTGCCTGGCTGCCATCGGGGTACCGGTTGCGACGGGCTGGGCTCTAGGTGTGCGCAACCCCTCGCTCCTCGCCTTCTATCTGTGGACCGGCTCGCCGGTCTGCGCCTTCGTCGCCGCCCGTCACGGGGGGCGTCGCGGGGCGTGGACGGCACTCATCGCCGGGGTGGTGGTGGCGGGCGGGAGTGCCGCCGGACTGGCGGCCCTGACCTCCCCCCTGCCGGACTGGCGGATCGCAATACTGCTGGTGGCGGTGTTCGCCGGGGTGGCCCTCGGATTCGGAGCCACCTTCGAGCGCATCGCCGCCGAGCGCCGCGACGCCGAGCGCCGAGCGGCGACCGACCCCTTGACCGGTATCGCGAACCGGGGGCGCGCCCAACGTCGACTCGACGCGGCCTTCGGGGCGTCCGGCGACGGCGGCGCCCTCACGGTCGCCCTGATCGAGGTGGATCGATTCCGACTGCTCAACGATCAGCACGGACACGTCGCAGGCGATCGCGTGCTCCGCACCGTGGCACGTCTGATCGACGACGCCGTTCGGTCGGGAGAGACGGTGGGGCGTTGGAGCGGCGCGGAGTTCATGGTGCTCCTCCCCGGAAGCACCCTCGATGACGCTCGACCGCGGATCGAAGCGATCCAGACCCGGCTCGCAGGGGTGGACCTGCAGTGGCGCCCGGTGTCGATCAGCGGAGGACTCGCATCTGTCGACGCGGGCGTCCAGACCGCCGATGGCCTCGTGTCGCTCGCCGACCAGGCCCTCATGCGGGCGCGCGAGCTGGGCGGCGACCGCATCGAGGTGTTCGGGGCGGATCACGGCGTTGAAACCGGTGGCGGCGCCGCACCCACGCGGCGCGACCCGACGGTGCCGCCGCCGGCGCGGCCGCCGACGTCGGCCCCCGAGCCGACCCCTGCGCCGGTCGAAGTGCCCACACTGGCACCGCCCGTATCGCACCCCCCCGAGTTCGCCGGCGGTGCTGCGCCTCTGGTCCAGGGAGCCGCCGCCGTGGCCACGATGCCGGCTCTGCCCGAGACGGCGCAACCGACGGGCCCCACCCGCGCCCAGAATCGTTCGGTCGCCGCCGGAGCCAGCGCCGCACGAATCGTCGTCGTCGACGACGACCGGGCGAGCCTGAGAGCGTTCGAGCGGGGGCTCACCGCCCTCGGGTTTACGGAGGTCACTCCGTTCGACGATCCCGAAGGCGCCCTCGAGCTCGTCGACGCCCACGAAGTCGACCTGATTCTGCTCGACCTGCACATGCAGCCGCTCGATGGATTCGGGGTCCTGCAGCGCCTGCGGCCGGCCCTCGACGAAGAGGGATTCCTGCCGGTGATCGTCCTGACCGGAGAACGCGACCCGAAGGTGAAGGAACGCGCCCTGCGGATGGGCGCACGCGACTTCCTGACGAAACCGATCGACCTCGCCGAGCTGCATGCCCGGATTCTCAACCTTCTCGAGACCCGGGCGCTCCACCGCCAGGTGCGCGAGGCGGCCCATGGCCTCGAAGACCGGGTGCGTGAGCGCACGCGCGAGCTGGAAGAGGCCCGGGCCGACATCCTCGCCCGGCTCGCGCGAGCCGCGGAGTACCGCGACGACGCCACGGGACGGCACCAGGAGCGCGTGGGCGAGCTTTCGGCGCTCCTCGCCCAGTACATGGGACTCGACGCCGAGCGGATCGATATCCTTCGGCAGGCCGCGCCGCTCCACGACATCGGCAAGATCGGGATTCCCGATTCGATCCTCCGCAAACCCGGCCCTCTCACGCCGGCGGAGTACGCGCGCATGAAGCAGCACACCCGGCTGGGGGCCGAGTTGTTGTCCGGGAGCACGAACGAGATCCTCGAAACCGCCGCCGTGGTGGCGGCCTCCCATCACGAGCGGTGGGACGGCTCCGGATATCCGGCGGGGTTGCGCGAAGAGGCCATCCCGGTGGAGGGGCGGATCGTGGCCGTCGCCGACGCCTTCGACTCGCTGACCCATCGGCGCACCTACAAGGCCGCCGTCCCCCTCTCGATCACGATGGAGCGCCTCATCCGCGACGCCGGCAGCGCGCTCGACCCCCACGCGGCCGAGGCCCTCGAGCACCTGTACCGCACGGGGCGGCTGGACGTGTTCGTCGAGGACCCCGCCTGACCGGAGCCGAACAGACCGCTCGTCAGTTCTGCCCGACCACCCGCTTCCACAACCCGCGATCGAGCGAGCCGCCTTGCTCCACCTGGTTGATCAGCGCGACGATCACCGGGTCGACGACCGAGGGATGGCGCTGGCGGAACTGGTCGAACGACAGGGTGGCCCGAAGGTCGACGAGGTCGAGCCGGTGGGGCTGCCGCGCGAGGACCGCCCGGTCGCGCTCTTCCTGGAAGGACCCCTGGATGGCCCGAGCCGTGGGAGCGACCGACGGCCAGTCCTGCCCACCCGCGATCCCCATCAGGCGGTAGGTGTTGCCACCGTGGGCGATGTGAAGCAGCTCTCCGGCGAGGACTCCCTCCTGGGTTTGCGCCTCGAAGCCGGCGCGCACCGCCGGGAGGCCGTTGACGGTCTCTCGACGGGCCTGGCCCACGGCAACACCCTCCTGCGAGGCGAAGTCCTGGAGCGCCGCCTCCGGGCTTCCCCCCTCGAGCGTGAGAACCACCGCCGCGTTGCCACCCGGTGCGATGAACTGGACCGCCGCCCGCTGGTTGTTCACCTGCCACCCCCCGGTCGACATGCGGAAGGCGAGATCCGGGTGGTGGAAGATGTCGCCCTCGGCGTAGCCCTCGCGCGGATTGGGGCCGAACGGCATGTCGTCGAGCCGGCGCAGGAAGCTCGCGCGCTCGACGGTGGTGGCGGCCGCGTAGTCGCCCGCCGCGACCTGATCGAGGATCGACTGGCTGCGGTTGTCGGGGTCGGGATGGGTCGACAGCCACTCGGGTGCACGACCGCCACCGCTCGCCAGCTGGGACGTGCGCGAGAGCATCGTCATCACCCCGGCGAGTTCGCGCGGATCATACCCCATGCGGGTCATGTAGCGAATCCCCAGCTCGTCGGCCTGGCTCTCGTCGTCCCGGCCGAACTTGAGGAACAGGAGTCCCAACGACTGGCTCGCCAACCCACCGTACGAGCGCACGGTCTCCGAAAGGATCATCCCGACCCCGAGACCGACCTGGGCCAGCTGCGCACGACTCATCTGGTTGGCCGAATGGCGCGCCGTCACGTGACCGATCTCGTGTCCGAGGATCCCGGCCAACTCGGCTTCGCTGTCGAGGTGAGAGAGGATGCCGCGCGTGATGTAGATGAAGCCACCCGGGAGGGCGAAGGCGTTGACCGTCGGATCGTCGAGGACCCGAAAGGTCCACGGCAGATCGGGGCGCTCGGACAGGGCCGCCATCCGCAGGCCGATGTCGCGCACGTAGCGTTGGACCGCCGAATCGGGATACAGCCCCATCTGCGCCACGATCACGGGATCGGCCTGCCGCCCCATTTCGATCTCCTGGCCTTCGCTCACCAGCGAAAACTCACGCGCGCCCGTCGCGGGATTGACCGCGCAGCTGGAAGCAACGACCACGGCGGGCACCGCGAAGATCAGCAGTAGACTCCGTACACGCATGTTGGGGATCTCCCTCGGGATCGTGTGAATCCGGGACCGAGTGCTCGGTGGGCGACCCTCGGGCCGCCCCTCGTTCAGAAGGCGGGTCCGAGCAAGAGTGCGTTGGTATACGGCTGAAAGCCCGCATACCACATGATGCGAAACAGGGGGTCGTCGGCAAACAGTACGACCGATCCCCGGCCGAGCGAACGTTGGAGGAGCCACGAGCTGCGCCGCAGGCGGTCGACCGTACCCTCGCCGATCACGCCGCTGACCCCCTCGGCGTCGTCTTCGAACCAGGCGGCCGTCTCGAACGACTCGCTCGGCTCGAAGCCCACCCCGGTCGACAAGACGAACATGCGGTCCGGGTCTCCCGCCACGCCGGCCCCGAATGCCAGGGGGTGACCCGCGTCGAGGGTCACCTCGAGAATGGCGCCGGGAGTCTGGCCCTCCCACCTCTCCAGCTGCCGCTGGGCTCGCGTGCGCAAGGCGCGCGACAGGCGCTCCGCCTCGTCGAATCCGGCGCGGCGCCGCACCTCGGCTCCGGCCATGGCCGCCAGGGCCTCGGCGCCGTTGCCCACCGCCACCAGCGTGCCCCCTTCCCTGACCCAGCGCTCCAGGCGCTCCATGCCGGCCTCGCCCATCCGGGCCCTGAGCCCGCCAGCCTCAGGGATGACGACGACGTCGACCTGGCCCAGGTCGAGCCCCCCGAGCGCCGACAGATCGACGACATTGTGGGGAAGGCCCAGCCGTTGCTCGAGGAAGAAGCGATGGGCGCCGAACGACCCGCTCGAGGTGCCTTCGCCTCCCACCAGGACCACGCGAGGCATGGCGAGCCGCCCCGCTCCCCCCGTGCCGAGGTCGGGCCCGGACGACGTGACCGCGCTCTCGACCGCCTCCGCGCGTTCGAGCAGCCCCGAGGCTCCGAGACGTCGCGTGAGACCGGGGTTCAGGCCGCGAGGCAGAAACACGGTCCCCTCCGGGTACCACACCTCGCCGATCCGGAAGGTGTCGGCCAGCACTCGACCGCGCCCCCCCTCGTCGAGGAACGACACCAGTCCGGGCCACACGTCGAAGCCGGGACGCACGAGATATCCGTACGGCTCGCCGGTCATCGCCGGAGAGGCGCCCTCGAGTCCTCCGGGACGCCATCCCGCGTCGACCTCGTCGTCGATCGCGTGGGCCTCGACCCCGTATCCGTAGGGCAGCGACCATGCGCTGATGTCGTACGAGTAGGTCGCATCGAGCTCGGTCTCCGCCTGGAGCAACGTCACCGCGAGACGTCCGCGCGGCTGGCGGGCCGGGACCCGCACGGTGCCGGATGGAAAACGGGTGCGCGCCTCCCACCCCGCGTGCGGCTCGGCGTCGACCTCGAACGCTTCCGTCGCCACCTCGGTCCGGATGCCCTGCGCATGGAGGTGCTCCAGCAAGGCCCGGCGGCGGGCGTCGGCGCCCGGCGCATCCGAGGGAGCCGGCACCAGCAGGATATCGGGCAGCCCCTCGTCGACCGAGCGGTGGAGCTCCGCGAAGCCCGCGAGGAGGTCGGCGCGCCCCTCCATGACGGTGCGCAGCGTCGTCTGTCCGGCCACGCGGTGCTGCGTCGCCCGGTGCGCGAGGGTCAACGTATCGCCGTCGGCGCGCGCGTACGCGAGCCCGGCCGATCCACCGCCCGCCTGCTCGTAGGTCATCCCGATCGACCCCAGCAGCGAGGGCCAGGAGTCGCCGTAGCCCGGGTAGAAGAGGTCGTAGCTCTCCTCGGTGAAGTAGAGCCAGCCCCGTTCGTCGAAGGCCGATGCGTTTCCCGCGCCGATCCGCGCCGACCAGCGTCCCACGTGGTCCGGATAGATCGGGTTGATCGGGTCGGCGGGCGGGAAGAAGAAGTACGTCGAATTCGGGCTCATCTCGTGGAAGTCGACGTGCACCTGCGGCGTCCATCGATCCCACGTCGCAAGGCGAGCGCGCGTCTCGGGTTGGCTCATCCAGGTCCAATCCCGATTGAGATCGAAGTAGTAGTGGTTGGTGCGTCCACCCGGCCACGGCTCCCGGTGCTCGCGGGTCGCAGGGTTGGCGTTGGGCTGCTCGCCCCGGGCATTCCGGTAGAAGTTCACGTAGCGGTCCCGACCGTCGGGGTTGACGACGGGATCGATCACGACGACCGCGGAGTCGAGCACGCCGTCCACTTCGGGGGCGCCCGACGCCAGGTCGAAGAGGGTCCACAGGGCGGCCTCGGTCGTCGAGCTTTCGTTGCCGTGCACGCTGTACGAGAAGTACACCACAGCGGGGTTGGTCTCGATGATCTCGTCGGCCCGCTCCACCGGCGTATCGGGATCGGCCAGCTCGCGATTCGCAGCCAGGATTTCGTCGAGCCGGCCGCGGTGCTCCGGCGACGCGACCGTGAGCTGTACGAGGGGGCGTCCCTGGGGCGTCTCGCCGTACTGCTCCATGCTCACGAGGGGCGAGGCGGCGACCAGCGCGTCGAGGTACCGGCCGACCGCGGCCACGTCGGTGAAGCGCTCCCCGATGCCCCACCCCAGCACGTCGGCGGGAGAGGGCACGGCCTGCGCCTCGAGAGACGCCGGCAACAGGGGGGCGCCCGCGACGAGAAGGCCGGTCAAGAGCGAGCGCGCGGCTGTGGAGAGGGAGCGAGACGACATCGGCGACGGGGTGAGGTATCCGGGTGCTGGTGGAAGGCCCAAAGTAGCACGACAAGGCACGACGGGGGCAGACCCGCCCTGGCGAGGGTCCGGGCTGGTCGGGCGGAGCCTTCGCGGTGACCTTTCGCCGGCCGCACGGGGTATACCCGTCGAATCCCTCCGCTGCACGTTTCATTCCCACCCTCTCGCGCGCTCGCCGGAGTTCATGACCGCACCACGACGCATCGTCCGCGCCGCCGTCGCCCTGACCGCCATGGCCCTCTGGACCGGCGCCTGCGGTGGCGGACCCGCCGCCTCGGAAGCGACGATCGATCGGGAGGCCTTCGTCGCCACCTACGTCGACCTGCGGCTCTCCGCGCTCGGGGCCACCTCGGGTGAGATCACCGATGCGGAGCGCGCCCGCGTGCTCGACAAGCACGGGGTGACCGAAGACGACCTGCTCTCGTTCGCGGATGCCTACGGGCCCGATCCCGCGGCCATGAAGGAGGTGTGGGACTCGGTTCGGGTGCGGTTACAGGTGGCGGCGGGAGAGGATCTCGAGGCCGAAGACGGGGCAGCCCGCTGACCCCTGCGCTGCCCGTCGTTCGGCTGGCCCGCGGGCGTGATCGTCCCGCACGCGGTCGGCACCCTTGGGTGTTTTCGGGCGCCATTCACGCCGTCTCCCCGCGTCTCCGGAGCCGGGGGCGGCCGTCGAGGTCCGAGGCGCCGACGACCGCTTCATCGCGTTCGGGCTGTTCAATCCGGCGAGCCAGATCCGGGTACGGCTTTACTCGTGGGACGCCGACGCCCCCCTCGACGACGACTTCTGGCGGGAGGGTGTCCGCCGCGCGGTGACCCACCGAGCCGACCTCGGGCGCCTCGATCCCTCGGGCGCCTGCCGGCTGGTCTTCTCGGAGGGCGACGGCCTCAGCGGACTCACGATCGACCGCTACCGCGACGTGGTGGCGGTCCAGTTCACCTCGCTCGCCCTGTGGCACCGCCGCGATGCTCTGATGCAGGGCCTCCGTGAAGCGATGCGAGACACGGCCGTCGAGTTGCGCGCCGGAGTGCTCCGGACCGAAAAGGGGATCCTCGAAGAAGAGGGACTCGAGATCTCCGACGGGCTCCTCTTCGGCGAAGCGCCCGGCGTCGTGGAGATCGACGAGGCGGGCCTGCGATTCGGAGTGGACCTCCGCACCGGGCAGAAGACGGGCGCGTACCTCGACCAGGCCGAAAACCGTCACGCCGTGGCCCCGCTCGGACGCGGCCGCGACGTCGCCGACGTGTGCTGCTACACGGGCGGCTTCTCGCTTCGGCTCCTGGCGGCCGGAGCACGTTCGGTGCGCGGGGTCGACGTGTCGGCCGGAGCGCTCGACCGGGCGAGAGACAACGCGCTCCGCAACGGATGGGCCGAGGCGCTCGACGACGGACGGTGGACGCTCGACAAGCAGGACGCCTTTCGGTGGCTGCAGGCGCGCCGCGACGAGGGCACGCGGTTCGGGATGGTGGTCCTCGATCCCCCGCGTTTCGCGCGCTCCACGAGAGGAGTCCCGCAGGCGCTGCGCGGATACGCCTCGTTGAACGAACTCGCGGTGGCGTGCCTCGAGCCCGGCGGCATCCTCGTGACCTGTTCGTGCACCGGTCGGGTCAGTCGCGAGCGGTTCCTCGGAGTCCTCGGGGGCGTGGAACAGCGCACCGGTCGCCGCCTCCGCGTGATGGAGGTGCGCGGCCAGCCCGCCGATCATCCGATCAGCCCCACATGCCCCGAAACGGCCTACCTGAAGTGCGTGGTGTGTCGAGTCGAGGCGTAGGGGGTCGCCCGACAGGCTCCCAGTGTCGCCAAAGTCTGGTGACCGCCGAGGGTGCGGAGGCGCCGCGGGGGCGAGGCGGAACGACGCGGCGTAGCGATAGCTACGGCAAGGAGTTCCAAC
>JANQNV010000215.1 GCA_028279425.1 Longimicrobiales bacterium
CGGCGTAGCGATAGCTACGGCAAGGAGTTCCAACGACGCATCCCGTGGATGCCCCCGCGCACGAACGGCATCAGGACTTTGGCGACACTACACTAGAAGCGGATTCGGGCGTCGACCGCTACGGCGCGGTCCGGGAAGGCCAGGAGCGGATTCACATCGATCTCGCGGAGCTCCGGGTGGTCGCCCGCCAGTTGAGACAGTCTCTGGATCACCTCGACGATGGCCGATCGCGACACCGGGGGCTCTCCACGAAACCCCTCGAGGAGTCGGTGTGCGCGGATCGAACCCACCATCTCGTCGGCGTCCAGTGCCGTGACGGGGTGGATCCGAAAAGCGACATCGGCCAGAGCCTCGACGTAGATGCCCCCCAGGCCGAACATCACGATGGGTCCAAAAGCCGGATCGGTGCCGACCCCGACGATGGTTTCTCGGCCCCCTTCGAGGAAGCGTTCGATGAGGAAGCCGTCGAGTCGCGCGCCCTCCACGGACTCGACGCCGGTCCGGATCGCAGCGCAGGCCCGTCGGACGTCGTCGGGGGTTCGCAGATCGACTTCGACGGCGCCGACCTCCGTCTTGTGCACGACCTGCGGCGAGATGGCCTTGACGACCACGGGGAACCCGATATCAGCTGCGGCTGCTACCGCGTCGTCGGACGATGCGACGACGCGGTGGGCCACCACGGGGATGCCGTAGCTCTGGAGGACGTCGAGCGCCTCGTGTTCGAGGAGGCCCTCCCGCCGGTCGCGGCGGGCCGTCTCGACCAACCGCGCCACACGGTCGCGGTCGGCGGGGAAGGGGGCGAGCTCGACCTCGGGCCGCGCCAGCCACTGTGCGCGACGGTGCAGCGCCGCGAGCGCGCGCGCCGCCGACTCGGGAAAGATGTAGGCGGGAATCCCGGCACCCTGAAGTTGGGCCTTGCCCTCGGGCAGCCCGTCGCGCCCCATCAGAACGGCGAGCAACGGCTTGTCGGCGTGTTGGGCGTGCGCGGCCACGATCTGGCTCGCGACGTCGACCTGACGAATGCCGAGTGGGGGCACGAAGGCGGCGATGGCCGCGTCGATCGCGGGGTCGGCGAGGACCGCGTCCAGAACGTCGCGATACTGCTCCCCCGTAGCCGAGGCGATCATGTCGACCGGGTTGCGCACGGAGGCCTCCTGGGGCAGAAGGCGACGAAGGTGCACCTCGGTCGCCTCCGAAAGCGGGGCCACCTCGAGCCCATTCGCCTCGCAGGCGTCGGCGATGATGATCCCCGGCCCGCCCGCGTTGGTGACGATGGCGACTCGGTTGCCGGCGGGTACGGGTTGGGCCTCGAAGGCCATGGCGATGTCGAACAGGTCCTGGATGGAGTCGGCCCGAAGAACGCCGCACTGGGCGAGCAGCGCGTCGGTGGCGAGGTCGGTACCCGCCAGCGCCCCGGTGTGTGAGGAGGCGGCCCGCGCGCCGGCCCCTGTGCGGCCCGACTTGACGATCACGACCGGCTTCTTGCGGGTCACCCGGCGCGCCAGGGTCGTGAAGCGCTGGGGATCGCCCAGGCTCTCGAGGTACATCAGGATGACCCGGGTGTCCGGATCGTCCTCCCAGTAGCGCATCACCTCGATACCACCCACGTCGGGCTTGTTGCCCACCGATACGAAGTGGTGGATCCCGATGCCGTACTCCGCGGCGTAGTCGAGAATGGTCACCCCGAGTGCCCCGGACTGGCTGAGGAAGCTCATGTGGCCGGCGGGAGGCATGTTGGGGGCGAAGGTGGCATTCATCGACCGTCCCGCCTCGGTATTGAGAACGCCCATGCAATTGGGTCCCACGAGGCGCATGCCGAATCGGTTCACCTGCTCCATCAGCGCCTCCTCGCGAGCGATCCCGACGCCGCCCACCTCCCGGAACCCCGCCGAGATCACCACCAGACCCCGCACGCCCGCCCGACCGCAGTCGTCGACCACGCGACCCACCTGGTCCTTCGGCACGACCACGATGGCGAGGTCGATCGTGTCGGGGATCGCGTCGACGGTGGCATAGGCCCGGATTCCGTGTACCGAGTGGGCGGAAGGGTGGACCGGGTAGACGACACCCGAAAAGCCGTGGCGGAGCAGGTTTTCGACGATCTGATAGCCGATGGTCCCAGTGCGGGGGCTGGCGCCCACCACCGCGATGGACGAAGGCCGGAACAGTGCGTCGAGGGATTCCTGGGTCATGGGGGACGGGTCTCGGTGACGTGCGGAAGCGCGGGACCCGTGTAAGTTAGCCCCCATGGATTCGCCGACGACCCCCTTCGAGCAGACCATCCGGTGAGCGGGGACCCGAAGCCGCGACCCCGTCCCGCCCGGGCGGGTGCCGACGGGCCCACCCCTGCACGTCCGCCGCGCGCGGAGCCCGCGGCGTCTCGCGAGCGGTCCGCCGTCCGCGAAGAGCGTGTCTGCGTGGCGCCGGACGGCGTCAGGTGGGTTGTGGAGGTGGCCGGTCGTGCGCGTACGCCCGGTCGGACGGTGCCCGGCGTCGATCTGGTGATCCTGCTGTTTCGGCCCGAGAACGACGACGAGGGTGCGGACTCGGGCGCTCGCCCCGCTGGTAGCGTTCCGCCAACGGGTACGCTCGAGGTCGTGACCGCGCTATCGAGTCTCGACGAACTCGCCGACGACGCGCTCTTGGCGCTCCTGTCGGCGGCGCGCCCCTTTCGGCCGCAGCTCACCGAGCGACGGGAGCCTTCGCCGGGACGGAGGCGGCCTCGGCGGGGCTGAGCGCTGCGACGTCGGGGGGGACACGGGCCGTGTCGCTTCGACACGCGCCCTGTGTCGATCCGCATCCGGGCGGCTCCCGATACGCAGCCAGGGCGCCGATTCCTCGCGCACCTGCGCCCCGAATCCTTCAGTCCCACCGTGGCACGCGTCGTGCAGTAAACGTTTGGCGTCAAGGATTGCAAGAGTCATTCGTAGACGGCCGATCTGGTCGGTTCCGGTGGGAGATAGACATGACGACGAACAAGGGCAAAGACGGCGATCGGTGCCTGGAAACGCTGCCCGGCATCGTGATTACGGAGGGCCGCCGGCCCCTCGATTCAGGTGATCCGAGGATCTCCGCCTTCATCTGGGGGGGGAAGGTTCGTCCGACTCCCGCGCTTCCGTACGGGAGTTCGAAGGGAGTCGCCTGAGTCGGAGGAGCCCGAGGGGGCCATCGACGCCTTGAAAGGGGGCCTGCTGCGCACGGCGCGGCAGGCCCCTTCTTTAACGATGGCCTATGTCGCGCATCCTACCTTCGAACGCACCGACGCGTGCGACGATGAAGTCAACTTGGAAGGAGGATACCGATATGATCACGCGCTCAGGGCTACTCCTCGCCACGCTCGGGTTGCTCGTGGCCCTTCCCGTGGCAGGGCAGCGGGGGGACCGCCGGGGCGACCGGGCCGAGATGCGACCGCCTCGTTCCGGCGGACTGACGCAGCAGGTCGAGTCCGCACTTCGACACCGCGATCGACTCGAACTCACCGACGGCCAGGTGGCGCAGCTCGAGGGGCTGTTGGAGGACCTCGATACGGCACTTCGTCCGATCCGCGAGGAGGCGTCCGCTCTGCGCGCGGCGTCCGTGCCCGCCGACCTCGACCGGGACGCCATGCGGGAGCACCGGCGGGAGTCTGCGCGGCAGCGGCGGGCCCTCGGGGCGAGGGCCGACACGGTGACGGCGCCGCTTCAGCAGCGGTACGAGCAGGTGGTGTCTCCCCTGCAACGGCGGGATCTCGAGCGGACCGCGCGGCAGCGGGGAGGGCGTTGGCACGCCTCGGTGCGCGGCCAGAGGGGCCAGGGGGTGGCCCCCCGCGGTGGATCCCGCAGACCGTCTCCGGCGTATCGTGGACAGCGCTCTCGGTCTCCCCGGGCATGGCGTTCGGAGGTCGGGGGGCCCCGGCTTCCGGCTCGGGGTCGACTGGCCTGACGGCGTGAACGAGGCGGCTCCTCAACAACCCTCTACACTCCCGTGTCTACATGTCGGCACCTGACGAAGTCCCCGATGCGTCGCTCGTCCGACGGGCGCGCATCGGGGACGAACAGGCCTTCGGGCTGCTCGTCAGGCGCTACATGAAGCCGGCCTATGCGGTGGCGTTTTCCGTGACGGGCCGGCATGAAGACGCGGAAGATGCGACACAGGAGTCGTTTCTGGTCGCACTGAGGCGGTTGGAGGAGTGCCGCAACCCGGAGCGGTTCGGTGGATGGTTGCTGACCATCGTGCGCAACCGATCCCGGAATCTGGTGCGGCGTGAGTCCCTCCGCGCGGCGGATCCGATCCCCTTGGCTGCGTCCGGGTCGGGGCCGACGCCTGAAAGAGACACGGAGCGATCGCAGTTGCGCGATCGCCTGGAGCGAGCGTTGGCGACGCTGCCCTCGGTCCAGCGCGAAATCGTACTCCTGCACGATCTGGAGGGGTGGAAGCACCGTGAGATCGCCGATCGGCTGGACATTCCGTCCGGCACCGTGAGATCGCACCTGCACTTCGCCCGGAAGGCGCTGAGGTCGGCGCTGGGCGAGGAAATGGAACACATACAGCTATGAGCATGCATCACGACAACGCACCCCAGATCCACGGCGACCGCGATCCGGAGCTCGAGCAGCTGCTCGGATCGCTCGATCCGCAAGATCTTCGCCCGGGGTTCTGGCAGGGCTTTCACCAGCGGGTCGCCGAGGCTGCCCGCTTCGAACTCGCGCGCCGGCGTCGGCTCGCGGACCTCACGATCGCCGGCACCGTGACGTCGTGGGCCCGCGCGGTGGTCCCGAGCGCCGTCCTCGCCGCCGCGGCGGCCGCAGCGATCCTCCTCGTCGTTCCGGCGCCGCCGGAGGGTGAGATCGTGGTGGGCGTGGAGGAACTCCTCTCGGCGGGGCTCGAGTGGGAGCCGACCGCGGCTCCGGTCGACGAGGATCCGGCGGGCGGCGTGACCTTCGCCACGGCGGAGATCTTCTGAGATGTCGACCTCGCCGGGGCGCACCCGTTTCGCTTCGCTCGTGGTGCTGGCGATCGTATTCGCCTCCGGGATCGTGGTCGGCTTTGCCTGGGACCGCCGACTCGACGCGGCGGAGGCCGAGGCGTACGCGAACGCCCGAGCAGAGGCGGAGGCTCCGTCGGCCGACGAGGACGAAGACGGGTCCGAGCGTCGTCGTCGCCGGCCGATGTACGAGCGCGTCGATCCGACCGCCGAACAGCAGCTCCGCATCGACTCGATCGTAGCCGACTACCGCGAAGGCACCAGGAGCTTCAATCGGGAGTCGCGAGAGGCCTACGACCAGGGCATGCGAGCCCTCGTGCTCGATGCTCGAGCGGCCATTCGCGACGTGCTCAGCCCCCGGCAGGCGCAGATGTACGACTCCCTGACCGCCGCCAGCGATGCGCGGGAGCGCGATCGCGACTCGGAATCCGACGGGGAACGAGATCGCAACTGAAGGGATACCGTCCGGCTCGTTCGAATCATGGGTCCGACGCCATCTGCATTCCGTACAGGGAGGGGCGTGGTGAAAGAGATCATCCGCACCGAGGGTATCCAGAAGCACTACCACCTCGGTGCCGAGACGGTGAAGGCGGTACGGGGCATCGACCTCCTCATCCAGCAGGAGGAGTTCGTCGCGGTCATGGGCCCTTCGGGTTCGGGCAAGAGCACGTTCATGAACGTGCTCGGCTGCCTCGATACGCCGACGGCCGGCAAGTACTGGTTGAACGATCAGCTCGTGAGTGAGCTGTCCGACGACGAGTTGGCTCGCGTGCGCAATACCGAGATCGGCTTCGTCTTCCAGACGTTCAACCTCCTGCCCCGGGCGACCTGTCTCCACAACGTGGAGTTGCCGCTGGTGTACGCGGGGGTGCCGGCCAAGGAAAGACGTCGGCGGGCCGCCGAGAAGCTCGAGTTGGTCGGGCTCGGCGACCGTATGGAGCACAAGCCGCCGGAGATCTCCGGCGGTCAGCGCCAGCGGGTCGCCGTCGCCCGCGCGCTGGTCAACGAGCCGGCTCTTCTGCTCGCCGACGAGCCGACGGGGAATCTCGACTCGGTCACCTCCGACGAGATCATGGATGTGCTGACCACACTTAACACCGAGGGCGGTCAGACCATCGTTTTGGTGACCCACGAACACGACATCGCCGAGTACGCCAAGCGCCAGATCCACCTGCGCGACGGCGTGATCGAGAAGGATTTCCTCAACGCACCCTCTGGAGTCGCATGATGAAGACGCGTTTGGCCGTGCTGGCCGTCGCCGCGGTGACCGCCGCGTGCAGTACCGGTGAGTCGGCCCCGGTCTCCACCTACCAGACGACGCAGGCCACGAGGGGAACCCTCCGTATCACGGCCGAGGCGACGGGTACCGTCGAGCCGGTCCGTACGATCGAGGTGAAGTCTCTCGCGGGCGGGGAGATCCTGGAGATGTTCGTCGACGTCGGCGACGAGGTGACGCCCGGCACCCTGCTCGCTCGGCTCGACCCGCGGGACGTGCAGAATCGCTACAACCAGGCCCAGGCCGACCTCGAGGTGGCCCGGGCCAGCATGGAGAACGCGCGCGCCCAGTTCGAACGCAACGAACAACTCCTGGAGGCCGGCGTCATCACCCAGCAGGAGTTCGAGTCGTCCAACCTGCAATACGCCAACGCGCAGGCGAGTCTGACGCGCGCGGAGACGAACTTCGAACTCGCCGAACTCCAGCTCAACGACGTGACCATCCGCGCGCCCCTCGCCGGAACGATCCTCACGCGGAACGTCGAAGAGGGCTCCGTCATCCAGTCCGCCTCTGGAAACGTGTCCGGCGGAACGGTGCTCATGACGATGGCCGCCTTGGCGACGATGCGCGTGCGCACGCTGGTCGACGAAACCGACATGGGTGACCTCCGGGCCGGCATGTTCGCGACCGTCTCGGTGGAGGCGTATCCCGGGCGCACCTTTCGCGGGGAAATCGAGAAGATCGAGCCGCAGGCCGTGGTCCAGCAGAACGTCACCATGTTTCCGGTCATCGTCACCCTCGACAACTCCGATGGGCTGCTCAAATCGGGTATGAATGCCGAGGTGGAGATTCTGATCGATCAGGCCGACGACGTGGTCCTGGTCCCGAACAACACCGTGGTCCAGATGCAGGATGCCGCGGCTGCGGCCAGTGCTCTCGGCCTCGACCCCGAGGCGATCGACATGGCTTCGCTGCGGCCCCGCCCCGCGGGATCGAGCGATGGCGAGGCGTCGGAGGGCGGCGAGGGAGCCATGAACATGGACTCGCTGCGGGCCAGGATGCAGCGCGGCGAGATTTCCCGCGACTCCCTCCGAGCACTGGCGGGCGCCTTCCGGGGTGCAGCGGGTGCGCGCGGCGGATTCGGACGCGGAGGGCAGCAGGCTGTCACGAACCCGCGGGATCCCCGCCCTGCGGTGGTGTTCGTCATGAACGAGCTGGGAGAGCCCGAGCCGCGTGGGATCACCATCGCGCTCAACGACTGGGACAACACTCAGGTCGTGTCGGGGCTCGAGGAGGGTACGGAGATCGCCGAGATCGGCGCGGCTCAGCTCCAGGCGGCACAGGCTGCGCAGCTGGAGCGGATGCGGAGTCGGTTCGGCGGATCGGGTCCGTTCCCGTCCGGGCGCAGGTAGGAGATCGTATGAAGCTCGCGCTCGAAATCGTCGTCGTGGCCCTCGCGGCCATCCGTGCCAACATCCTGCGCTCCTTTCTCACGACGCTGGGCATCGTCATCGGCGTCGCCGCCGTCATCACGATGGTGGCGCTCGGAGAAGGGGCTCAGCAGTCGGTGGAGCAGCAGATTCAGCGCATGGGCACGAATGTGCTGACGATCCGCCCGGGGCAGAGCATGTGGGGGGGAGTGAGTCGAGAGGGGACCACGCGTCTGACGCTCGACGACGCCGACGCTCTGCAGGCCCAGGGCACGGGTCTGCTCACCATCGCACCCGAGATCAGCTCACGGTCGCAGTTGACCTACAGCCGCTGGAACTCCAACAACACTGCTGTTGGAACCTGGCCCGAGTACTTCGACATCTACGACCACAGCCTGACCCACGGCCGCTATTTCAACCAGGGTGAGGTGCAGGGTCGTCGTCGGGTGGCCGTATTGGGATACGCGGTTCCCGAGGCGCTTTCCACGCCTCCGGAGCTGCTGATCGGCAAGACGATCCAGATGAGCGGTCAGCCCTTCGAGGTCATCGGCGTCCTCGCCGAGAAGGGGGAGGCGGCCTGGATCCGTCCGGACGACCAGGTGTTCGTCCCGGTCACGACCGCCATGTACCGCCTCTTCGGTGGACGCGACCGGCTCAGTTCGATCTACGCGGCGACCAACACCCCCGAAGAACTCGACCTGGCCTACGGTGAAATCGACCGCGTGCTTCGTCGGGAGCACCGGATCCGGCCCGGTGAGGAAGCCGACTTCAACATTCGCAATTCCGCCGATCTGCTGTCGACCTTCAACGAGACCAACCAGACCTTCACCTACCTGCTGGCCGGGATCGCCGGCGTCAGCCTTCTGGTGGGGGGGATCGGCATCATGAACATCATGCTCGTGAGCGTGACCGAGCGGACGCGCGAGATCGGCGTTCGCAAGGCGCTCGGAGCGACTCGCCGGGCCGTGCTCTTCCAGTTCCTCATCGAGGCGCTGGTGCTTTGCTTCCTCGGCGGACTGCTCGGGGTGCTGGGTGGCTACGGCGCCGCGCAGCTGATGTCGTCGGTCATGAACTGGCAGACGGTCGTCGCTCCGGGGGCCGTCATCACGGCGCTGGTGTTCTCGGCGGGCATCGGTCTCTTCTTCGGGATCTGGCCCGCCCAGCGGGCTGCGAAGCTCGACCCGATCGACGCCCTTCGCTACGAGTAGTCTGCGGCGACGTTACCTGCCGAGTCGTACGTCGACGCGCATTCCACGGCGCACGAGCGACAAGACGAGCGGGCCTTCGCGCGCCGAAAGTGCGGCCCGAAGAGCGTCGACCGACGTGACCGACCGGCCCCCGGCCGCGACGATGACGTCGCCCGGGATCAGGCCGGTATCGGCCGCAGGGGTGCGCTCGGCCACATCGGTGACGAGCAACCCTCCGTCGACGTGGAAGTACGTCGCCAGATCGTTGGAGAGAGGCGTGAATTCCGCACCCGCGACCCGGTTCATCCCGGCGAGGTAGGGAGCCAGCGGCCGGACGCTCACGACGGGCCAACGCTCCGACGACGGGCGCAGTTCTCCAGCGTTGTCGGAGACCCGCGTGCGCAGGGTCACGGTGGCGGAGGTGGCCCGTGGCGAGGCGCCGGGGTCGGAGCCCTCGCGGGTGGTGACGATCACCGGACGCGCCTCGGCGCCGGGCTCGTCGGGGCGGTAGACCCAGGCGGAGAACGTACGGGGTTCGCGGTCTCCGTCGGGCGTTGCCGTGATCCACTCGAAGACGCCGTCGGGCGTGCGCAGGGCCATGCGCCCTACCCCTCCTTCACTGGTGATCGTGATCGAGCGTACCGAGTCTGCGCGAATACGTCCAAGCTCGAGCCGCGGTAGATCGACCGTCGTCTCGACACCCTCCCGGGCCGCGTCGAGCCGGGCCACGAAGGTACGTCGCGATGCGTCGAGCGCCTGCTGGAGGCGGATCGGGACCATGTCTTCGACGGCGGGGCGGGGCGCCGCCGTGACCACGACCTCGGCGCGCCGACCGTCGCGGACGACGACCAGCGACATGGGATCACCGGGGCGGAGTCGCTGTGCCAAGCTCTGGAAGCGCTCGACCGCGAGAGGGGCGCCGTTGAACCCGATCAGCAGATCGTCGGGACGAAGCCCCGCGCGGTCGGCCGGGCCATCGCGGAAGACCTCGGCAATGCGGAGGCTGGATCCGGTCATGCGCCCGCCGTCCTGGCCGATCTCGACGGTGACGCTCGAGCGGAAGCCGAGCCACCCGGGGCTCAGCGCGGGAACGCGCTCCACCACGACGGCGCCATCCTGGGGGAGGGTCGCCGCTGCGGGAAGCGGGAACGTGGCGAGGGCCGCGGCTACCAGAACCGCGCGAGTCAGGGGACGCATCGCGGCTCGCCTCAGTACCAGTCCTGCGCCTGGCTGGCGCGCTGGAGCGCCGCAGCCCGCGCGGCCTGTCGCTCGGCTCGGACGCTCGCGAGCAGGCCGTTCATGAACGGATCGGCCGGGGCCTCTCGCACCGCCGCCTCTGCGGCCGCGACCCAATACTCGAGAGCTGCGTAACGGCTCTCCGGATCGACCAATTCGCGGTCGCCCGATTCGGCTTCCAACACCTGGCGATACCGCACGACCGACTCGACGAAGGCGAGTTCGGCCTGTTGCATGGCCTCCGCCGCCTCGTCGACCGAGGTCGGTGCGGCGTCGACGGCGGCCATCTGGAGATCGCCCCCCGTCCTCTGCGCGAGGGTGGCGCCCTGCCCGCGTGGGTCCAGCGAAACCCCCAGTCCCGCGCCCGAGGCGAAAAGAATCACGGCCGCGGCCGCCTGCATCCACCCCGGGGTGCGGGCCAGGCGGCTGCGGATTCCGCGCTCGTTGTGGACCAGACCCTCGCTCATCAGCCGGGCTTCGAGGACCTGCCAGTCGCCTCGCGGGGGGCGCACGTCCGGGAGTTCACCGAGTGCCACGACCATCTCGCGCAACTCGGCCAACTCTGCGGCCGAGGACTCGGACTCTTCGAGGAGACGACGCTCCTCGTCGGTGGCCGGCTCGTCGACGAGACGAGCGAGCTCTTCGGGGGTCAAACGCTCCATGCTTCTGCTCCCTGCTCTCCATCTTGCTGATCGATGGATCCCAGAAGGGACCGCATCTTTGCCCTGGCCTTGAACAACTGCGATTTCGACGTGCCCGATGCGATGCCGAGCATCTCGCCGATCTCTTCGTGGGTGTACCCCTCGACGTCGTGGAGGATGATCACCTGCCGCATGCCCTGGGGGAGCCGGTCGAGGGCGTCTTCGAGACGTCGCTGAAGCAGCGAGTCGCGCACTCCCGGACCGACGGGAACCGCCTCGGGCATCGGTGCCTCCCGCCGCGTCCGCGTTCCTGCCCGACGCACCGCCTGCAGCGCGGCATTCACCGCGATGCGGTGGAGCCACGTCGAGAAGCGAGAGTCTCCGCGGAAAGTGGGCAAGGCCCTCATTGCGCGGATCCACGCCTCCTGTGCGTAGTCCTGCGCCAGATCGTCGTTGGCGGCGATCCGCCGGACCACGGCGTAGACCCGCGGTGAATAGCGCTCGTACAGAGCCCGTACCGCGCGGGCGTCGCCATCTCCGGCCCTCCGAATCAATTGGGCTTCGCTCAAGATCTCGTCCCGGCGCTTCGGTGTCACGATGATGTCATTACGGTAGGACGGCTCAGCCCAGGCGAAGGGTTGCCCGACGCGTGAGAGCCTACCCGAGAGCACGTCCAGGTGGAAGTCTTGCCCGTCGCCGCGCCTCCCGCCACTGTCCGGGCCGCCCGACCCGACTGAATCCTCCCCCTCGACCCGTCTCCCCATGAGCGAACGAATGCCCGGCGCGATCCATCTCGAGTGTACGGCGACCGGAGAACGCTTCGAGAGCGAACGTCTCCAGGGGCTGTCGCCCGCCGGCAAGCCCCTGTACGCGCGCTACGACCTCGCGGCGATTCGCGAGACCTTTCGGCCCGAGGTGCTCCGCGGTCGGCGTCCGGACATGTGGCGCTATGCCGAGGTCTTGCCGCTTCGCGATCCCGCCTGCCGCGTTTGCCTCGGAGAGGGCTTCACACCGTTGATCGACGCGCCACGGCTCGCGAGCCGGATCGGCGTTTCGCGCGTATGGGTCAAGGACGAGGGGCAGAACCCGACCGGGAGCTTCAAGGCCCGGGGCCTCGGGATGGCCATTTCGCGCGCCAAGGAGCTGGGCGCCACGGCTGTGGCCCTCCCGTCGGCGGGGAATGCGGGTGCCGCGGCGGCGGCCTACGGCGCGGCGGCGGGCATTCCCGTGCACGTGGTCGTGCCGAACGACACACCACGTCCGATCGTCGAAGAGATTCGGGCTCTGGGGGCCGACCTCCAGTTGATCGACGGCCTGATCAACGACTGCGGCCGCATCGTGAAGCAGGGGGTCGAAGAAAAGGGTTGGTTCGCCCTGTCCACGCTCAAGGAGCCCTATCGCGTGGAGGGAAAGAAGACGATGGGGTACGAACTCTTCGAACAGCTGGGAGGGCGCCTTCCCGACGTGATCCTGTACCCCACCGGAGGAGGCACCGGTCTGGTCGGGATGTGGAAGGCCTTCGGCGAGATGGAGGAGCTGGGCTGGATCGGCTCGGAGCGTCCTCGCATGGTGACGGTACAAGCCGCGGGATGCGCGCCGATGGTCCGGGCCTTCGAGTCGGGGGCCACCTCGGCCGAGCTCTGGGAAGGGGCGGAGACCTACGCATCGGGCCTCCGCGTGCCGGCGGCCGTCGGCGATTTTCTGATTCTCCGTGCGCTGCGGGAGAGCGGGGGGACGGCCATCGCCATCCCCGACCACGAGATGCACGAGTGGGTGTATCACATGGGGGCCGACACTGGAGTTTTCGGGGCGCCGGAGGGAGGGGCCGTTGCGGCGGCCGCCTGGCGACTCCGCGCCTCGGGCGCCATCGGAGCGCACGAGGAGGTGGTCTTGTTCAACACCGGTGGTGGTCTCAACTACGTCGGGAACGAGCCGATCGACTGACGGACGAGAACGCGTGCTGTCGCCGCATCACCTCGAATCAGCGATTCCTCCATCGGTACGATGCCCCGGGGAGGGGGATCAGGCGCTGGCTCATGGGCAGGTCGTCGTCGGGGTCGGATCGGCGGATCCACAGACCTCGGTTGAGGTTCACGTCGGCCGTGAAGGCGTGGCCGTTGCCCGTCTCGGCGTCGACGCCGATCGGCGCTCGAACGACCAGGGCGGCCGAGGCGCGCCCCTCGGGGGGGAAGCCCAGGACGCCCCAGAGGCCCAGCCCGACCGAGGGGCGCACGCGTGCGACGCCCAGGTAGTGCCGCCGGACCAACGAGATCGAGAGGTCGCGGAACGACCAGGTTCCGACGTTGAGTTCGGTGCTGCCGTGCTCGTCGATGTATTCCACGACGACTCCGACGGTGGAGATGCCGCCTACCGAGATCCCGAAGCGCGCGGTGTCCTTCAGTTGGCCGTGCACGGGGGTGGCGAGTAGCCCGATCGCGAGCGCGACGAACCCTGCCGTCGTCCAGCGGCGCGCGACTCGGAACTCGAAGCTTCGGACCCGCCTACCGGGTTCGGCCGGGTGCAGAGCGGTGTCCGAAGGAACGGGTGGCGTGACCGCAACGGATGAGAAGGGGTGGAGGCGCATCGTGCGGCGAGTATAGCCCAGCGCGAGCTTCGTTACGAGCGGCGGGAGACCGAACCGATGGGGCGCGCCGGCGGATCGAATATCGCCGACGACGGCGTTTCGGTGCTCCCGGGGGGCTGATAGTCTACGACATGATGTCTCGTCCATGTCTTGCGGCCACCTGCGTGTGGATTGTGCTGGCCGGTGTCGCAGGGTGCGGCGCCGACGCTTCGGTGTCGACGCGCGAGTTGGCCGACACCCTGGTGGCTGCCTTCGCGCCCGACACGACCCGCTCGCGGCAGATCACGGACGGCGTCTGGTATCACTACGTGTGGAGCCCGCGGGGGCCCTTCGCCATCCACCTGGCCGAGGTCGATCTCTCGAAGTGTGAACTGTCGCTCGACGTCACCTCGACGCGCCTGAGCGAGGGCGGGGCCAGCCACGAGCGGGTGTCGGATCTCGCCGCGCGGCACTCGCGTCCGGCGATCGTGGCCGTGAACGGCGACTTCTTCACCCCCGAAGGTGCGCCGCTCGGGCCGGAGGTCGCACGCGGCCGCATTCTGAAGGAGCGGCAACGCCCGGCGTTGGCGTGGCGCGACGGCGAAGGCGTCATCGGGACCCTGGGTGTCGCCGACGCGACCGTGACGGGTCCGCAGTGGCCGACGGGGCCGGGCCGCATCGAGGTCGATGTGATCGGCGGGTTTCCGGAACTCCTGGACGGGGGCGATCCGGTCGGCGATCTCGGCGTCGGATCGAACCCCTCGTTCGCGGCCTCTCGCCACCCCCGGACGGCGGTCGGCCTCGATCCGGAGGGCGAACGCCTCTGGCTCGTGGTGGTGGACGGACGTCAGGGTGAGTACTCCACGGGCATGTCGCTTCCCGAGCTGACCGAGCTTCTTCAGGGCCTCGGGGTACGGGACGCGCTCAACCTCGATGGAGGCGGTTCGTCGACGATGTTCGTCGGGGGCGAGTCGGTGGGGCGCCCGTCGGATGCCGGGGGCGCGCGCCCGGTGGTGAACGCACTCCTCGTGGTGAGCGACTCCGCGCAGTGCCGATGAGGGAGACCCGTCGTACGGCGGGCCGGCCCACCTGTCGCCTCAATCGAGCGCGGCTCGCAGACCGATGGAAAACGTGCGACCCGGTGCGGGTTCGAAGAATCGGCCCCCGAAGGCGTTGACCGTGACCGAGCCGATGTAGTCGGCGTCCCACGCATTGCCGATCTCGACCCAGGGCGCCATCGCCAGACTCCCGACCACCAGCTCCGTCAGCCCCACACGGAGATCGGTGCGAAACCACGAGGGTGCCTCGGTCGTGTTTTCGTCGTCGACGGGGACGGCGGCTACCCAGGTCAGCTCGGTAGACGCGACGAAGGCTCCCCGCGTCCAGGTCGCTCGCGTCTCGAAGCGGGTAGGCGCGCGTCCGGGGATGCGATTGCCGTCGACCCCGTCGCCGATCCCGTCCTCGAACCGCGCGTCGACGTGGGTGAGGGCGGTCCGGAATGCGAGACCCGCGTCGAGTTCACCTCGCAGGGCGAGTTCGACACCGGTATGACTGGACTCCCCGACGTTGCGGAAGAAGGTGCGTCCCGGGTCCGAGGCGACCTCGAAGGGCACGAGTTCGTCGCGCAGGGCGGTCCGGAAGGCAACGACCTCCCACCCGAGTCGCGAACCGACGGAGCCTCGCGCGCCCAACTCGCTGGTCCATCCACGGGTCGGCTCGAGGTCGGGATTGAAGCCACCGGCCCGCTCCGGGCGGTTGGCCAGTTCCGTGGTCGTCGGCGTCTCGAGAAACGAGGCCACGGAGCCGAAGAGGTCGAGGGGGCCCACGGGAACCCGCGCGCCCAGCGAGGGACTCCACGCGTCGAGCGTGCGTGTGCCGGAGTCGTCGGGGTTGTCGTCGCCGACGAGGCGATCGTCGACCCGGAATCGAACCGCGTCCCATCGCAGGGCCGCCTGGATGTCGGCGCGGCCCCACCGCGCCCCACCGCGCATGAACAGTCCCACCCCGCGCACGCGCTCGTCCTGGTCGAGCCGGAGATCACCGTTGCGGCCGTCGTCGTTTCCGAAGTTGCGGCGATCGTCCATCTGCAACGCCGCTTC
>JANQNV010000216.1 GCA_028279425.1 Longimicrobiales bacterium
GCCAGGCGGCCGAGGCAGGCGCGGGCGGCCGGGTCAGGTGAGGTAGGCGGGTCAGGTGAGGTAGGCGGGTCAGGCCAGGCGGCCGGGGCAGGCGAGGGCGGTGGGTCAGGCGAGGCGGCAGCGTCTGGCGAGGGCGGCCGGGGCAGGTGAGGCGGGTGGGTCAGGCGAGGCAGAAGCGAGACGGCTGGGCACGAAAGGGCGAGAGGCGGACGGCGCGAGCCGCCGGGTTGGAGCAGCAGAAAGTCTCCAGCGTCTGGCCGAAATCACGACGCTGGAGGGTTGTGGTCGCTATACGACCCAAAAGCCGCCACTATCGCGGTGATGGGATACACGCTGGCAAGTTCAGGTCGCATAGCGACCACAACCCTCCAGCGTCGCTCCCTGCGCGGCATGGTGGAGACTTTTGGTCGTTGTGGCCTGGGCGGGGGGGGCAGGGCACCCAGCCGACGTTCCTGCCGGTGAGGCTCCAGGCACCCACATCAGGGCACCCAGCCGACGTTCCCGCCGGTGAGGCTCCAGGCACCCACATCAGGGCACCCAACTGACGTCGCCGCGGGCGGTCATGACGCGAGTCGGCTGGCCGCGCACCGAGGTCGCCAAGACGAACGTGCCCGCGGCCCGCACGCCGCTCGCGCTCGTGATCGTGAGACTCCCCACGAGGAAGTCGAAAGCGTCGTAGTCGGGGAACGCATCGGGCGCTACTTCGACGCGGGCCACGAGAAAAGGACTCTGGGCCCCGTCGGAGCCGTCGGCCGTGGTCTCGTCGACCAGATCGTAGGTGCCGATCGCCGGAGTGGGCGCGCCGGTCGGGGTCCAGAACGTGAGGCGTACGTCGCCGTCGGGAGTCTCCATCCGGAGGGTCCACTCGGGGTCTGTGCCGAGCGAGGAGGTGGCGGCACCCGCCACCGTGGATTCCACGACGCCCGCCAACTCTGCTGTGAAGGCGCCGTGGTCATGGAGGGGAGGTGCGGCGGGGTCGTCGCAGGCGGCGCTGGCCGCGAGCATGGCGAGCACCACGAGGTGGGGGCGAGTCGAATCGGCCATCGGTT
Organism: Longimicrobiales bacterium; assembly: GCA_028279425.1. Lineage (GTDB taxonomy): Bacteria > Gemmatimonadota > Gemmatimonadetes > Longimicrobiales > Gaopeijiaceae > Gaopeijia. The sequence goes on from JANQNV010000216.1 coordinate 1,050, forward strand.
GTGAACGTGCGGGGAAGGTGGCCATCCGAGTGAGGCCACTTCACCGACCGATGCGCAGCGCCGGGCTGTACTGTGACGTTTGGCTCTGCGGACGGCGCGCTCTGCCACGCGCCTGACGTCCGTCGACGTCGTCTCCCCCGAGCTTGAGCCCTTCTTTGGCGAGCACCTCCGCCTTGCCCGACTCTGCCGCGCCCTCGTCGGGGATCCGGACCACCGCGGCCTCCATGGTACCGGCTCCGAAGTCGAAGGCCACGATGGTGCGGGCGCGGCCGACGTCGACCCCGTAGCCGAGCGCCGCGGCCACCGGTTCGTCGATCATACGGAGGCGAATGCCGGCCGATTCGCCCTTGAGCCGATCGACGATGCGCCTCAGCCAGGGACGCTCGTCGAGCGACCGCACGATCCCGCGCAGTTCGGCGCGGTAGGTTTCGAAGCCAGACCGATGAGCACGGTCTTGGCCCGGTCGTCCATGATGCGCACGCACGAGGCCACCACGGAGGTCTGGGTGAGCGGCTCGATGTTGACCAGCCCCGGTAGGTGTACGATCCGCGGGCTGCCCGTCCGATCCTCGCAGATCGTGGTGTTCGACGTCCCCAGATCGACGCCCCAGTGGATCGCCATCGACTACCGGCGACGGGATGTGGCTGCGCGCGGCTTCCGGGTCGCCTGGGGAGGTAGGGAACTCACGTACGCGTAACTGGCGGCCAACACCGGGGCGAGGCGCTGGGTGTCTTCGAGCAGGTCGTGCGGAATCGTCACGTATTCGCGCATCGTGGCGCCGTACGACTTGAGCAGGGTCGTGTCATGCTCTTCGAGGAAGGCAGTCCGCTGATCCTTCGGGAGCCGGATTCCCAGGAATCCCTCGGTCGAGAACACCGTGAACATGTGGCCGTTGACCGAGGTGTAGAGCAGGTTCTTCCCCTTCTTCTCGACCTCGGGGTGCGTGGCGATCAACCGCTCGAAGGCGGCCTCCTGGGCGGGGGTAACCGAGACCTTGGCCACCCTCAGCGCTCCTTCCGGGCCGTGAACGACTGGCCGCCCTGCTCGAAGATCAGTCCGTCGACCACCCCGTCGTCGTCGCGGGTGAATGTGAACTCGATCGGAGCGACCTTGAGGAAGAACTCGGTCTCGGAGGTGGCGAAGACTTCGAAGGTGCCCTCGCCCGCGGCATCGACCATGAACCGCCCGTCTTCGACGAGAAACTCCATCGAGGGGCCCTCGTCCATGTGGTATGTGCCGACGTACTCCGCGAGGATTCGCGCCGGCACGACGACTTCGTCTCGCGGGGGCGGGGGGCGGTACCCGCGGGGCACCGGCTCGGCTCGCGCATCCCAGGCGTAGGCGTCCTGCACGCGACGCAGGATCTCCTGCCCCAACGCCCCGCCGCCGTTGGCGTTGGTCATGACCGCCATTCCGTACCCTTTCACCGTGTGGGCGACGACGTTGGCCCGGAAGCCCCAGTTGGCGCCTCCGTGTTGGAAGTACCACCCCTCGCCCTGTTTGGCGAGCGAGAAACCAATGGCGAAATTGCCGACGCCCACGGGGGTGATCATCTCCCGGGCGGTGCCGCGATCGAGCACCCGGTTGGATTCACCACGCACCGACTTCTGCACCTCGATGGCGAAGCGCGCGAGATCGCTGGGGGTGGTCCACAGCCCGGCGGCGGCCTGCTCCGGATAGACGTGCCACTTTGCGCCCATCGACGCCCCGTCTCCGTCGTGCGCGCGGGCGGCATTCCGATCGTGCGCGGCCGAAATGGGCTGTACGAACGAGCTGCGCGTCATGCCGATGGGGCCGAGCACGTCGGTCTGCATGACGTCTTCGAAGGGCCGCCGGCGCGCATCGGCCAACGCCTGCTGCATCACGGTCACGCCCCCGCCGGAGTATTCGTAGGCCTCCCACGGGCGACGCTCCATGAAGATCGGGCCCACATTCGAGAGGTCGTGCCCCTCGAAGATCTGGATCGGGGTCGGCAGCGGTGCGTCGGGATCGTATCCGGGAAAACCGAACGCATCGCCGAGTCCGGAGGTGTGGCTCAGCAGGGTGCGTGGCGTGACCGGGTGGTCGGCGGTGAGCTCACCCCCATCGAGATGCCACGAGGTCAGGATGTCGTTGATGTCGTCGTCGAGGCCGAACAGGCCGTCCTGCACCGCTTTCAGGGAGCCCATCGCGGCGATCGGCTTGCTGATGGAGGCCGCCTGAAACATGGTCTCGTCGTCGACCGGGGCACCCGTCTCGACGTCGGCGATTCCGTATCCCTTCGCCCAGTGGATCTCGAAGTCGCGGATGACGGCGACGCTGAAGCCCGGCACCCCGAGGTGCTCGGCCGCCTCGGCGATCGTCATGCCGGCGAGTTCGTCGTCGGGTCGCTCGGTCTGGGGGGCTTCGATGCGCGCGATGAGCGCCTCCACGCCCTCGTCCTGGGCCGCGCTCGAGTGCGGCGCGGCGGCGAGCGTCGTTGTGGCCAGGATCATGCCCAGCCTGATCGAAATCCTCATCGGACCCCCCCTCACCGAATGGTCGTTCGCACCGGCCCGACGGTGGGCTGCGCGATGGGGCCGCTCCCTTCGAGAGGGCGTGGCCACGTGAGAGGGTATGGGCTGAGGCGCCGCCCGGCTACTCGATCCGCCGCGCGCGGATTCGACTGAGCGGCGCCCACGTCTCACCGCCTGCGCTCGAGGGGCGAACCACCCGTGGGGCTGCCGATTCGCCAGCCGTCGAGGCTCCCTTCAAAAGGGCGCGGCCGTGTGAGAGGTTATGGGCTGACGCGCGAACCTGGTATCCCGACCAGAAACGACGGTGACCATGAACCGGCAAGACATCCTCTCCACACTCGGACTCGAAGACATCAACCCGGGCGGCTTCGACGGCGACTGGATCGGGTCGGGTGAGACCCTCGACATCGACTCGCCGGTCGACGGTCAGCGGATCGCATCGGTGCGGCAGGTCACGGCCGAGGAGTACGACCGGATCGTGGCGCGCGCCCACGAGGCCTTCCAGGTGTGGCGCACGGTGCCGGCGCCGAAGCGCGGGGAGCTCGTTCGCCAGCTCGGCAACCGGCTCCGCGACAAGAAGGAGGCCCTGGGCGCCTTGGTGACGCTCGAGATGGGCAAGATCCTCGCCGAGGGGAAGGGCGAGGTGCAGGAGATGATCGACATCTGCGACTTCGCCGTCGGTCTCTCGAGACAGCTCTACGGGCTGACCCTCGCCTCCGAACGCGAAGACCACCACATGCGCGAGCAATGGCACCCGTTGGGTGTGGTCGGGATCATCAGCGCGTTCAACTTTCCCGTGGCGGTGTGGAGCTGGAACGCCGCCCTGGCCGCCGTATGCGGCGACAGTTGTGTCTGGAAGCCCTCGGAGCGCACCCCGCTCACCGCCGTCGCCGTGACTCGCATCGCCGCAGAGGTCTGCCGCGAAAACGGAGTCGACCCGGCGATCTTCTCACTCGTCGTCGGCGACGGCCCGACGATCGGCGAGCGCCTGATCCACGATCCCCGGATTCCGCTGGTCTCCGCCACGGGCTCCACGCGGATGGGGCGGCGTGTGGGCGAGGTGGTAGGTGGGCGCCTCGGGAAGTGCATTCTCGAGCTCGGCGGCAACAACGCCATCATCGTGACGCCCCACGCCAACCTCGACCTCACCCTGCCGGCGATCCTCTTCGGCTCGGTGGGGACGGCGGGCCAGCGATGCACGAGCACCCGGCGCATCATCGTGCACGCCTCGATCGAGGACGAGCTCGTGTCGCGACTCGTGCGGGCCTACCGCGACGTTCCGATCGGGAATCCCCTCGACGACAGCACGCTCATGGGGCCCCTGCTGAACGACGATGCGGTCGAGAGTCTCATGGAGGCCAAGCGCCGCGTCGTCGAGGAAGGCGGGGAGATCCTCTACGGAGGGGAGAGGCTGGAGGGCGACGCGTGGCCGGGAGGGCGATACGTGACCCCCTGCATCGCGCAGGCGAGCAACGCGTTCGACATCGTCCAGCACGAGACCTTCGCCCCGATTCTCTACATCATCGGATACGGCTCGCGGGATGCCTCTCCCGCCGAGGCCGTCGCCGAGATGGAAGAGGCGATGCGGATCCACAACGACGTCCCCCAGGGACTGTCGTCGGCCATCTTCAGCGACCACGTCCGTGAGACGGAGTACTTCCTGTCGCACCGGGGCTCGGACTGCGGCATCGCCAACGTCAATCTCGGCACCTCGGGAGCCGAGATCGGTGGCGCCTTCGGCGGAGAGAAGGACACGGGCGGAGGGCGCGAGTCCGGGTCGGACGCCTGGAAGGCCTACATGCGCCGCCAGACCAACACGGTCAACTGGAGCACCGACCTCCCGCTGGCCCAGGGCATCGAGTTCGGCTGAGGTCAGCCGACGTCGATTTCGACGTTGCTCATGATGGCGCGACCGCTGATGCGCACGATCCTCTCCGGTCGTTCGTCACGGTCTCGACGCCGACGCTGCTCCACCTTGAAGCTGCCGAGGATGGTACGGCCGTCGTTTTCGATGTCGACGCCGTCGGGGAGCTCGATCTCGACGTTGCCGGCGAAGGCACGCACGTGGATCTCGGTGACGCCGGGAGCGAACTCCGCATCGCGCAGGTCGAGCTCGACGTTTCCGAAGGCCGAGCGCACATCGAGGGTGCTCGGCACCGCGCCCCGCACGTTGCGCTCGATGTTGCTGAACACCGACCGGATCTGCTGTACCGGAGCGCGCGCGACGTCGACGGGGCGCGCGGGCCGCTTGGCGACCGATGTCGACCTGGCCTCGTCGGGCAGGTCGTGGGTGAGGGCCACCAGGGCGTGACGCGTCTGGGCTTCATACACCTTCGAGACGCGCCGCTCGAACTCCGACACCTCGATCAGGTCGTCGGCGAAGGCCGTCGACAGGCGACGAACGGCGACCTCGCGTTCCTCGGGACCGATGATTTCCGACATCACCGCACCTCCACGTGCGACACCGAATTCGCCTCGACGTCGGCCCGCGTGAACCACGCCGGCTTGAAGCTCCGAGCGGCGTACAGGCGAGCCTGGTCGAAGAAGTGGGGCGACTCCGGGTCCCCACTCTGACCGTAGTTGAGGATCGAGGCCGCGCGCGGGGACGCACCGAACTCGATCACCTTCACGAACGAATTTCCACCGCGCCCGAGGCGTGGTCCAGCCTCCAGGCCTCGGCCCCCGTAGTACGAGAAGACCGAGCCGAGGCCGCCCGGAGCCCCACCGATGGCGAGACTCTCCCGTTCAGGGTCGAGGACGGCGCGCCCGTCGGGGAGTGGTCGTTGGTGACGATTGACCCACCCCCACGGCACGTCGACGGTGTCCCACTCGTTGGCCAGCAGCGCCAGCGCCCGGTCGAGTGCCGCCAGCCAGCGCGCGCCTTCGTCGCCCGGCTCCGGCTCGAATTCTCCCGAGTTGTAGGCCTCGCTCGCCAGCAACAACCAGGTGGTCTCGACCGATGCCGTGTCGGCGACCCGGTCCCACAGGGCGAGTCGGGCCACGACGCGCCCGAGGTGAGGGCTCCGCCCCCCGCCGTGCGCCTGGCCAGAACCGTCGCCCCACGCCGCCTGAAGAAGGGGGACCACGTCGTCGGCCACGCTCAGACGTGAGTCCCACACCGCCTGGGCGAACGATTCGAAGGTGACGTCACGCACGTTCGACAACACACGGCGAGAGCTCCGGGCGCGCGCGTTGTCGGTTTCTGCGCCCACCATGTAGGGCGGGAAGTCGTCGCGCGACATCGGGAGGTCGACGGTGGCGGTGAAGGGGGTCGAGTTGGTGTTCATCAACCAGCCCGAGTCCGGGTTCCACACCTGGGGCAGCTCGTCGAAGGTGTGGAAGCCCTGCCATTCGGTGGCCGGGTCGGAGCCGTCCAGGATGCCGCTGGGGTCGACGCCCGCACGGCGCACCGGCACCGCCGATCCATACAGGTAGCCGATGTTGCCGTCGGCGTCGGCGTACATCGCGTTCATGTACGCCACGCGCAGTCGGGCGGCTGCGGCCGTCCACTCGTCGAGGTCTCGGGCGCGAATCATCGCATCCCACTGCTCCAGCCACCCCCCCTCGTCCATGCGGGCGAGCTTGACCGCGAGAGGGCGCCCGTCGTCGTCGATGCCCACGACGGGACCGTGATGCGAGCGCCAGAAGCGCACCGGGCGCGGCTCCAGGCGATCGTCGACGCGAACGAGCAGGGTGTCGGAGGCGACCTCGATCGGACGGCGGCCCCCGTCGTAGGCATACGTGAGTCCGCCGGAGGGGCCCGCCGCGATGTCGAGGGCCCAGAGGTCGCTGTGGTCGGCGTAGTTGTCGGTGTAGGCCCACCCGAGACGCTCGTTGTGGCCCATGTAGGGCAGGGCGAAGCCGAATACGGTGAGGCCGCTGAAGCGTAGCCCCTCCTCACTGTCGACGTGGATCTCGGCGTAGCGCTGAACACCCACGAACGATTGATGGGGATTGATCAGGAGCAGCGTGTTGCCCGAGGCCGTCCGGGAGGGTGCGAGCGCCCATTCGTTGGATCCGCGAGGACGTCGACCCAACGGGCCGAACTGGCGTTCGTAGAATCGGCTGGAGCGTGCGGCGGTCTGCATCGGGCCCGGCGCCTGGAGAGCCGCTGAGCCGGCGAGTCCCTGGTCGAGCAACCGGTCGGTCCAGCGGCCGCGGAGGCCGGCGTAGCCGAGGAATTCGTTCTGGTAGTACTTGTAGCGGATCAGGGCCAGGGGATACCACGGCTCGATCCGTTCGAGCAGCCCGACGCGTTCGCCGGACTGCGCATCCAAACAGGCATTGATCCCCTCGGCGAAGGCGTCGAGGAGGTCGCGAAGGTGTTGCGGGGCGGCGGCGTACTCCGCCTCCGAGAGGGGGGCGATGCGGAGCGCGCGCGCCATCCAGTCGTCGCTGAGCCCGGACTCGCCGTGGAGCTCGGCCGAGCGGCCGAGGGCGTTCAGATAGTTGCCCTCGATCAGCGGCCAATCGTCGTCGGCCAGCGCCCAGGCCATCCCGAAGACGGCCCCCGCGTCGGTCTCGGCGAGCACATGGGGCGCGCCCCAGGCGTCGCGATGGATGACGGCGCGTGGGGCCGTGTCGGGGTCGCCGCTGGTGTCGTTGGATGGTGCGCACGCACCCGATCCCACGATCGCGAGGGCCAGCATGGTCGGGAGCTTGACCAGCAGGGTCGGGAGCTCGACCGGAAGAGGCGGGAGCTTCGCCCGCAGAGGTGGGAGACTCGCCCGCAGAGGCGGGAGACTCGCCCGCAGAGGTGGGAGCTTCGCCCGCAGAGGTGGGAGCTTCGCCCGCAGAGGCGGGAGACTCGCCCGCAGAGGCGGGAGACTCGCCCGTAGGGTCGGGAGCTCGGTCGGGCAGGGCGGGAGGTCGGCCCGCTGGATCGGTGGTCTGCTCATGCCGAACGGTGGTGGGAACCGCCCCCGCGCGCCACTTTTGCCCGCATCCCACCACTCGTTGCACGATTCACCGATGCATCCCTCCCCAAGCAAGACCCGCTCTGCCGCGCCGGCGGGCGGGGTCGCACTGGCGCTCGCGCTACTCGCCGCGAGTCTTCCGACGGCCTCGCCCTCGGCCGCGCAGGCCCCATCGGAGTTCTCCGTCGATGGCCCGGAAGAGATTCTGGCCTACCACGTCGACGCGGAGGTCCTCGATGGCAACCGCATGCGGGTCACCGAAGAGATCACGGTCCGGGCCCTCGGGCAGCGGATCCAGCGAGGCATCTACCGGGATTTCCCGACCAGCTTCCCGCGGTTCATCGGGCTGGGGCGAATCGAGGCCCCGTTCGAGGTCGCGGAGGTGCGTCGGGACGGCGGGTCGGAGCCGTGGTCGTTGGAGCGCTTCGGTGGGTCGTGGGGCCGGGGCGGCGTACGGGTGCGGATCGGCGACGCGAACGTGTATCTCGATCCCGACGTCTATCGCTACGAACTCACCTACGAGACGGCGCGGTGGATCTCGCATTCCGACGAGGGGGACGAGCTCTACTGGAATGTGACCGGCAACGGGTGGGACTTCCCGATCGGGCGGGCGTCGGCGACGGTCACGGTGCCCCGTAGCGCGTCCGATGACGACGTTCGCATCGAGGCCTGGACGGGGCCGGAGGGATCGACGGCGTCGAATGCAACGTGGGCTTGGGACTCCGCGGTCGGCCGGGCCTCGATCGAAACCTCGCAGCCCCTCGGCGCCAGGGAGGGACTCACCATTCGGCTGATCGTCCCGTCGGGCACCATCCAGCCGGCGTCGGCCTCGGATCGCCGTCGCTGGTTCATCGCCGACTGGGGTCCCTGGCTGGAGGGAGCGTCGGTGCTGGTGCTCGTCCTGGTGCTCTACACCGCGATGTGGTTGCTCGTCGGTCGCGACCCGGCGAGGGGTACCATCGTCGTGCGGTACGATCCCCCCGAGGGCTTCTCGCCGGCAGCTCTCGGCTTCCTCCAGGAGCGCGGATACGACGCGGCGCAGCGTTCGGCGGCGCTCGTCAGCCTCGCCGTACAGGGGGCGCTTCGCATCGAGCAGGGCACCAGGAAGTGGACGCTGCGTCGCACGGCCGAGGGAATCGACGCGGCTCCCGATGCGGCCCCGGAGGAGCGCGCCCTCTATGACGCACTGCTCGGGTCGCGGAAGAGTCTGACGCTGAGCAACAGCCACGCGTCGACCCTGCAGGCGGGAACCAAGGCGCTGCGCGAGCGGATGAAGGCGCAGATGGAGCGCCAGTACTTCCTGCTCAACCGGAGGTGGTTCCTCGCGGGCCTGGGGGTGAGCCTGCTCGGCCTCGTCGTGCTGGCCTGGCGCGATCCCTACGGCGTGAACCCGGTGGCCTGGTTCCTCATGTTCTGGCTCAGCGGGTGGACGATCGGGACCGGGACGCTGCTCTATCGTGCCTTCCAGCTCTGGAGGGCGGCGTTGTCGGGCAAGGGCGCCGGTGCGTGGGCGGCCGCGATGGCGGCCACCGCCTTCGCCGCACCCTTCACGATCGCCGAGGTGGTCGTGGGGGTCATCCTTCTCACCCTCGTGCCCCAGGCGTTGGCTGCGACCGCCCTCGCGCTCGGCGCCGTGAACATCCTCTTCTATCACCTGCTGGAGCGCCCCACCCTCGAGGGGCGCGGGGTCATGAACGCACTCGAGGGCTTCAAGCGCTTCCTGACGGCCGCCGACGAGGACCGCCTCGATCGCCTCACACCTCCCGAGCGCACGCCCGAACTCTTCGAGCGTTATCTGCCCCATGCGATGGCGTTGGGCCTCGAGAATCGATGGGCCGACACCTTCGCCGACGTCCTGACGCCGGCGGCGGTCGCCACGGCCACGACCGCGGGCGCGCTGGCCTGGTACTCCGGTTCGAAGTCGGGCTCCAATGCGCTCTCGGGGATGGCGTCGTCGTTGGGGGCCAGCTTCTCGAACTCGCTGTCGTCCGCGTCCACACCGCCGTCGAGTGGGGGAAGCGGTGGCGGGGGCTTTTCCGGGGGCTCGTCGGGAGGCGGTGGGGGCGGAGGCGGCGGTGGAGGCTGGTAGCGCTCGTATTGCGTAGGCCCAATATGTGATATATACATCACATATACGGCCCACCTCCCTCCTCTCGCGAGCTGCCATGAGTGCTTCTCTTCCCGACCGAGTCTGTTCGATCGTGATCCACGCGCCGGTGCAGACGGTGTGGGACGAGATCACACGGGCCGGAACGCTCCAGCGGGCGGTCTACAACACGGTGCTCGACGTCGACCTGAAGCCGGGCGGCCGGCTGCGCTACTACAGCCCGGACCGCAGCCGCGTCTTCGTGGCGGGGGAGGTGCTCGAGGTCGATCCCCCCCACACCCTCCGGCACACCTACATCTTCACGATGAAGCCGGACCCGGTGACCGAGGTGACCTGGCGCCTCGAAGAGGTCGACGAGGGATGCCGCATCACCCTGACGCACGCGGGCTGGACAGACGAGAAGGACGCGAAGAAGCACGAGGCGGGGTGGGTCGAGATTCTCGGTCTGCTCAAGAGCGAGATCGAGACGGGTCAGATTCCGCTCAAGACGCGGCTCATGTACTGGGTTCAGGGCAAGTTCATCTGGGCGATGCCGAAGACCACCCGCACCGAGCACGCCGACCGAGAGGGGTGGTAGCGACCGCTCCACTTGCTCGCGTTCATCGGCGGCGGGACATTCGCGCTCTCGTCGCGCCCGCTCCGGAGGGATGAATGCGTCTCGGTGCTCTCGTTCTCGTGCTCCTGCTCGTGCCTGCGGATGCACACGCTCAGCCGGCCTCCCCGCCCACCGGCGACGCGCTTCCGCGCGTCGTGGTCCTGACCACCGGCGGCACCATCGCATCGCGTGCGGGAGCGGAGAGCCTGACAGGGAATGCGCTGGTCGACGCCGTGCCCGAGCTCGCCGACCTCGCCCAGGTGACGGTCGAAGAGGTCGTGCGGATCGGGTCGTCGCGGATGACCCCCGAGATCTGGATGCGGCTGGGTCGTCGCATCGACGCGTTGTTCGCGGACGATCCGGAGCTGGCCGGCATCGTGGTCACCCACGGGACCGACTCGATGGAGGAAACCGGCTTCTTCCTGCACCTGACCGTGCGCGACCCCCGTCCCGTCGTGCTTGTGGGATCGATGCGGCCGGCGACGGCGGTATCGGCCGACGGTCCCTCGAATCTGCTCGACGCGGTGCGCGTGGCCGTCCACCCCGAGGCCCGTGGCCGAGGCGTCCTGGTCACGTTGAACGACGAGATCCACGGGGCACGCGCCGTGCGGAAGACCGACAACCAGCGCGTCGACGCCTTTCGATCCCCCGAGGTCGGCGCCATCGGGTACGCGGATCCGGATCGCATCACCTTCCATCGCACGCCGGCGCAGCGCCACACGCACCGGAGCGAATTCACGGTGCCGCGGGTCGAGGCCATCCCTGTCGTTCCGATCGTGGCCGACTATGCCGGCTTCGACGGGTCGACCATCGCCGAGTGGACCGAGAAGGGAGCCGCGGGGCTCGTCGTCATGACCTTCGCGGGCGGGCGCATGAGCGCCGGCGCCGTCGAAGCGGTCGCGGCGGCGGTCGCGGGCGGCGTCCCCGTCGTGGTCTCGTCGCGGGTGCTCGGGGGGCGGGTTCCCGGAGATCCGCTCGTACCCGGGTCCGTGATCGCCCGCGACCTCTCTCCGCAGAAGGCGCGTGTACTGCTGCTCGTGGCCCTCGGCCACGGGGTGGGCATCGACGACCTCGCACGCGTGTTCTACGAGTACTGAAAAAGGCGGACCGGACTCGGCGCTACCTCGGGTGAAGGAGGATCACCGGCGCGACTGCCGGCCGATCCGGCACCCACGACCGAATCCCGAGGAAGAACCATGTCGAACCGTCCCCGTCCCGCCATCGCTCGCGCCGCCGCAGCCGCCGTCGTCGTCTTCGCCGCAGGTGCGTGCACCTCCGTCACCGGGCTCGATCCCGAGCCCGAGCCGGAACCCGAGCCTCAGCCGCAGATCGTCTACGATCTCGACCTCGAGACGCGCTACATCAAGGTGCTCGGCACCTGCGACGAGACCCTGCTCGGCGACTCGGCGGACGGCGAGTTCCAGTACATGTATCGCGTCAGCGGCCCCGGCAAGGCGCACACGCGCTCCAGCAAGGACTACAACTCGCCGTTCGGCACCTCCTACAAGCGGGGCCGCAACGAGTTGATCAACTTCACGAACCAGACCTACACCTGGCGGGGGCTGGAGCGCGATGCGCGGATCGAGGTGCGGCTGTGGGGCTCGGAGTGGGACGGGCCGACCAAGGACGACAGCATGAAGAACATCGATCGCACGCGGCGGGTCGTGTTCGAACTGGGCGAGACGACGCGGAGTGTGACGCTCGGGGCGGGGAGCTGCCGGATCGAGTTGGTCTACGACGTCACCTGGCTGGAGCGGGTGCTGCCCGGCTGACGATCGGTCCCGGGCGGGGGCGGGACCGCCGAGTGGTGAGACGAGGGGGGGCGCACGTCGCGCCACCCCCTCGTCTGCATTCGGGGGACAGGGTGGACCGGCCACGCCTGGAGTCCCATATTATTCAAAATTGCGAAATAATGGGGGCGGGGTGAGCGAACACATCCACCTGACCGATCTGGAGCAGCTGTTGCTGCTGTCGGTCCTGCGACTGCCCGAGGGCGCCTGGGGGGGAGCGATCCAGGACGATCTGGCGACGTCGGCTTCGCGACGCGTGTCGCTGGGCAGCATCCACGTCACCCTGGGGCGGCTCGAAGAGCGCGGCCTGGTGCGGTCGACGAAAGGCGCACCGACCGGCGGGCGCGGAGGGAAGGCGCGGCGACTCTACGAGGTGCTCCCGGAAGGAAGGGCTGCCCTGGACTGGACGCGCGACATCATGAACCGCCTCTGGGCGGGGGTGCCGGCCGAGGGCGGGGGATGAGTCTACCGAGGTGGGTCGAGTGGGGCGTGCGTCGGGTCGTGCCCGCCCGCTTCGCCGACGACCTCGTGGTCGATCTCGAGGAGGGCTTCGAGCGGAGGCGAGTGGCCCGCAAGGGAGCATGGAGGTGGCTCGCCTCCGAGTTGGCGCGAACGCCGTGGCGAACACTGCGCAGGGAGGGCCGAAGGATGGACGGGACGACGGGAGGGGAGGCCGCACGCGGGCGGTCGTGGAGGGGATGGGCGAGTCTGTCGAGCGGTCTACGTCTCGCCTTTCGAACGCTGGCGCGCCGGCCCGGATACGCCCTCGTGTCGGTGGCGACGCTCGCCCTGAGCATCGGCGCGGCGACGGTGGTCTTCAGCGTCCTGGAGGGGGTGCTCCTGCGACCGCTGCCGTACCCGTCCGCCGACCGGATCCATCGGGTGTTCGGTACCAACGAAGCCTGGCGCACGGCGGAGCAGGAGGTGTTGCGCGCCAACTGGGACGGCCTCGACGTGTCCGAAGACGTCGTGGAGGCCCTGCGGGGGCAGGGGGCCTTCGAGGCGGTGGGTGCCCACATGGCGGCGACCCTCCGACTGGACGACGGCGGCGAGCCGGTCGAGTTGGAGGGTGCGTTCGTGTTGCCTGGACTCTTCGACGTGCTGGGGCTGGCACCGTTGGCAGGTCGGTTCCCGTCGGGCGACGAACTCGCCGGCGGGACTCCGGTGATCGTGATCGGCGAGCGGCTCTGGACGTCCCGGTACGGGCGCGACGCGTCGGTCTTGGGGCGATCGGTCGACGTCGGGGGCGATCCCCACACGGTCGTCGGCGTCTTGCCCGCGTCGTTCGGAATTCCCAGTGAGTCGTCGAACTGGTGGGCGACGGTGCCGGCCGACTTCGACGAGGGCCGGACGAATGCCGCCGTCTTCGAGCCGCTCGTCCGGGGGCGGGAGGGTGCAGGGGCCGGCGAGGTGGAGGCGGCCGTCGACGAAGTGTTTGCGAGTCTCGCGGCCGACGACGCGGGGTACGCCGGGATGGGCGGACGCGTTTCGGCCTTGACCGACGAGGTGGTCGCGGAGGTCGAAGACGGGATCACCCTGCTGTTTGCCGCAGTGCTCGTCATCGTGCTCATCGCCAGTGTGAATCTCGCCAACCTCGTCGTGGCCCGCGGCTCGCGCCGCCGCAGCGAGCTCGCGATGCGGTCGGCGCTCGGTGCGACGCGGGCGGACCTCATCGGGTCGATGCTCTCCGAGGTCGCCCTCCTGTGTGCGATCGGCGGCGCCATCGGTGTGGCGGCGGCGGTCGGGCTCCTCGATCCGTTCGTTCGGCTGCTCGAGCGGGCGACCCCCGGCTTCCCCCGGGTCGACGGTGTGGGCATCAACGTGACGGTGCTGGCCTTCTCGGTCGGGGTCGGGGTGGTGACGGCGTTGCTGGCCGGCCTCCTGCCGGCGCTCGGTGCGTCGAGGCGCTCGCCGTGGGAGGCGCTCCAAGGGGGACGCCGCAGCCGCGGCGGAGGGGCGACGCGTCGCACGCAGCGTTCTCTGCTCCTGGTGGAGTCGGCGCTGGCGGTCACGCTGCTCGTCGTCGCGGGTCTGCTCGTCCGGAGTGCGTTCGAGGTCTCGCGACTCGACCCGGGCTATCGGGCCGAAGCCGTGGCCTATCTCAGTGTGGGATTCCCCGAGGGCGCATACGAGACTCCGCCCGAGGCCGCAGCGCTCGGCCGAGCTCTCGAGACACGGCTCGCGCGCGTGCCCGGGGTACGGACCACGGCCCGCACGTCGTCGCTTCCCGGAGTGGGTGGCGCCGACGGGCAGCTGGTCTGGGGCGCGCAGAGTTCGGTCGAGGAGGCGAGCCTGATCTGGGCGACGGCGGCGTCGCCCGGGTACTTCGACGTCATGGGGATCGACGTGGTCGAGGGCCGAGACTTCACAGACGCCGATGGCCCGGACGCCGAGTACGTGGCTGTGGTCAGCCGCCTGTTCGCGCAGCAGTTCTTCTCCGACGGGGAGAGCCCCGTGGGGGCGACGGTGAAGATGGGCACGGGCACGCGAATGGCCGGGGGCCGCGTCGTGGCCGAGGGAGAGCAGGCGCTGCGGATCGTCGGTGTGGTCGACGACGTGCGGCAGCTCGCGGTGGTCATGGAGCCCGACCCGATGATCTACCGTCCGATGGCCCAGACGGACGGCGGGGACCCCCACCTCGTGCTCCGAGCGACCGGCCGCCCGGATGCCGTTCTGGGGGCAGCTCGCGCCGAGGTGCTCGGGCACGACGGCGGCCTCCTCGTGCGCGAGGCCGATGTGCTCGGATCGACGATGCGTCAGCTGATGGCGCCGCTCGAGGTGCGCATGGTGCTCCTCCTCGCGATGGCCGGGCTGGCGGCCGTCCTCACCGCCGTCGGGATCTACGGCGTCGTGTCGTACGTCGTGTCGGACCAGCTCCACGAGATCGGGGTCCGCATGGCTCTCGGGGCCCGAGCTGTCGGCGAGTCGAAGCGCATGGTCCTGCAGGCGCTCGCTCCGGTCGTGGTGGGGGCCGTGCTCGGGCTGGTCGCGGCCTGGAATGCATCGCGCCTCGTCGAGAGCGCCCTCTTCGGTGTGGGGCGAGTCGACGCCTGGACCTACGGGGGGGTGTTCGGGCTCCTTTGTGCGACGGCCGCACTGGCCGCGTGGTTGCCGGCTCGCCGGGCTGCGAGGGTGGACCCCGTCCGGGTGCTCACCGAAGAGTGAGCGGCGAGCGAGGGTGCTCGCCCACGTAGGCCGGGAACCCGGGGCTCGTCCCAAGGCTTTCCCTTTACCGGCCATTGGTACGACACTAAAGGGACCGGTGCGTGACCTCTGCGCTCGTCGTTCGGTCGTCGGGGTGCACGCGGGCACGATGCGAACATCGTGCCGCTACCCGATCGTGAGGGTGAAGTCATGGGTGCGTCGTTCGGAGATGGATTTCCTTTCCCCACTTCCCTGAGTCTGGAAGGGGTCATTTCGTTTTGGCGTGAACTCAGCGAGGACGAGTCGTCGCCGCTGCGAGAGCACGCCCTGCGTCTCATCGACCGGGTCGAACAAACGCCCGAGATCCGCGGGCGGATCCAGGATCGGTCGATCCTGGAGGGTCACCGCGGGCTCGTCGAGGGGTTGCTCACCGCTCTCTTCCCGCCGGCCGACGCCGACGCGCTCGGGGCCACCGGCGAACCGTTCGGCTTCAGCAACATCTACGAGACGCCGGCGGCCAAGCGGGCCGGTGTGTTCAGCCAGGACGCCTTCCTGTACGGCACGACCCACACGGCCGAGTTGATGGCCCAGGGGCAGATGATCGCCGCATATCAGGAGGTGCTCAAGAAGGCCTACGGCGTCGACGCGGCGCTCGACTACCCGTTGCTCATCACGATCGAAGACCCCGAAGCCGGCCTCCGCCGTCACTATCAGGTGTGGTGGGACTCCGAGTGCCTCGAGGTCTACCCCCGCGACACCTTCCCGGAGTTGAGCACCGAGCAGCTCCAGAGACTCCTCGCGGAGCCCACCAACCTCGACCTCTGGATGGAGCTGCTGCCGCCGGAGCGATTCGAGTTCGGCGGCCTGGGTACGGTTCGCGCCACGGACGTCACGATGCGCGAGGCCGTGTCGCGTCTCAAGGACGATCTGCTCGAGCAGGACGCCATGTCGAATCCGGCGAACGTCGGGCGCTGGCAGGTGAGGATTCGCACGTTGCTCGGTACGCCCGACGTGGAAGTCGGTCTGATCGGGTTCGATCAGACGGACGACTTCACGGCGATCGACTGTGCCTTTCCGGTGGGGCGGAGCCTGCTGCTCAGCGGGGGGCACGCGCCCAAGTGCCCCAAGAAGGGCGACTCGAACTACGCCGACGCCTTCAAGAACGGACAGTCGGTCGTGGTCAGCGATCTCGAGCACGCCGCGGTGTGCACCGGGTTCGAACACCACCTGATGGAGTCGGGCTTCAAGAGCCTGCTCATTCAGCCGCTCTTCCTCGGCGAACGCCTCGCGGGACTCCTCGAGGTGGCGTCGCCGACTGCGGGCGCGCTCACGGCCTTCAGTTCGTTCAAGCTGGGGGAAGTCGCCCAGCCCTTCGCCACGGCGCTGGAGCGGAGTGCGTCGGAGCGGGAGGACCGGATTCAGTCGGTCATCAAGCAGCACTACACGGCCATCCACCCCTCGGTCGAATGGCGCTTCCGCGACGCGGGCGCCGCTCTCCTCGAGGGGGGCATCGATGCGATTCCCGAGCCGATCGTCTTCCGCGAGGTCTATCCGCTGTACGGGCTGACCGACATTCGCGGTTCATCGGACACGCGCGGTCGGTCGATTCAGGCCGACCTCGCCGAGCAGCTCGAGCTCGCCCTCGGTGTGATTCGGGCCGCCGGATCGCGTCCCGGCTTCCCCGTGATCGATCAGATTGGATACCGGCTGGAGCGTTTCCTCGGTCGGGTCGAAACCAGTCTCCACTCCGACGATGAGACCGCGGCCATCGCGTTTCTCACGAGCGAACTCGAGCCGTTGCTCGATCAACTCGCCGGATGGGGGGACGGCGTGGCCGCCGCGGTCGATCGCTACCGGGCGTCGCTCGACCCGCAGCTCGGGGTTCTGTATCGACGTCGCAGGGCGTTCGACGACAGCGTGGCGCGGTTCAACGAGACGGTCA
This sequence comes from Longimicrobiales bacterium, assembly GCA_028279425.1. Lineage (GTDB taxonomy): Bacteria > Gemmatimonadota > Gemmatimonadetes > Longimicrobiales > Gaopeijiaceae > Gaopeijia. The sequence continues at coordinate 18,039 of JANQNV010000216.1, forward strand.
CGATGGTGCTGAACGACGAGGAGCGGGCGGCGCAGGCCGTGTTCCCGCACTTCTTCGAGCGGTTCCAGACCGACGGGGTGGACTACAACATCTACGTGGGCGATTCGCTGCTGCGCGGAGGGGGGTTCAGCCCCCTCTACCTGCACAACCTGCGTTTGTGGCAGCTCAAGGTGGCCGCGCGGATCGAGTGGGCGCTGGCCACGGTGCGCCCGACGCTCGGGGTCGATTTGGCGCCCACCCACCTGATCCTGGTCCAGGACCAGCCGCTTTCGATCCGCTTCCGGATCGACGAAAAGCGTTTCGACGTCGATGGCGCCTACAACATTCGCTACGAGCTGGTGAAGAAGCGCATCGACAAGGCCCACATCCGCTCGACCGGGGAACGGCTGACGCAGCCGGGCATGCTCGCGGTCGTCTACTCGCAGTCCCACGAGGCCCAGGAGTACCGCCGTTACCTCGAATACCTGAGGTCGGCGGGATTCTACTCGGGCGAGATCGAGGACCACGAGTTGGAAGACCTGCAGGGGGTCTACGGTCTTCGGGCGCTGCGGGTGAAGATCAACGCCGAAGCCCCCGAGGGGCTCCTCGCCTCCCCGGTCTCGCTGAGCGTCGACCAACTCGCCGACGTCGGGGCAGACTAGTGTAGTGTCGCCCAAGTCCTGATGCCGTTCGTGCGCGGGGGCATCCACGGGATGCGTCGTTGGAACTCCTTGCCGTAGCTATCGCTACGCCG
>JANQNV010000218.1 GCA_028279425.1 Longimicrobiales bacterium
CGCCCCGTCTCGGTGCACGATGTGCGGCCGGCACAGGATCGGCGCGCCGATGTCCATCGACACCGTCGGAGCGAAGGTCAGCCGTGTCCGGAAGCCTGCGGGCTCGAGGAGTCGTCCCACCGGGCGGGCCCGCTCCCGGAGCGCCTCGACCATCCCGATGGCCGTCGAACTGTCTGTGGTGAAGCTCCAGATCCCGAACGCCTGGAGCTCTCCCGATCGGGAATACCGACTCACGAACTCCATCGACGCATCGCGATCGCGAAACGAGTTCGCCAGCGAGTCGCCGCGGAGGCGCCGGGCGAATCTGCCCAGACCGACCGTGTCGAAGAGCTCCGACACGGTCACCGGCTCCACCTCCGCACGGCCATCGAGGCAGGCCTGGTCGTAGTGTGCGCGGACGATGTCGGCGAGAGGGGACGGCGGCGAAGCGATCGACGGCGAGCGACCGGCACAGGCGGCGACCCAACCGACCGCAGTCGTACACACGACCCACCGCATCACACGAAGCATGCGGCCAATCTACATGGTCACACGCACGGCGCACTATACCCGCTATCGGCCGGAGGGGGGGCGGCCCATGCCGGCACCGGCGGCGTCGAGGGAGGACCCTATTGACATAAGAAACTTAGGCCATAACCATTCGACGGCGACCTAAGATATCTAGGCCAAAGGGGCGTGACATGGGCGAACGACCACTCCGCGTAATCAAGGGTACCCTGGAAATGCTGGTGTCGAAGGCGCTGGTCCGGAATCCCGAGTTGCACGGCTTCGAGATCCTGGAATGGATCGAAGACGCCACCGCCGAGGCCCTGGCGATCGAAGAAGGCGCGCTGTATCCAGCACTCCACCGCATGGAGAAACGTGGGTTGCTCGCCTCGTCGTGGGGCATATCGCCGAAGGGGCGCCGGGCGAAGTACTACCGACTCACCGCGGCAGGTCGGGCCTCGCTCAGCGAACAGGAGGAGAGTTGGGCACGGTACGTGGGTGCCGTGGCGCGGCTGGCGACCCATGCTCCGCTGAAGCGGGGCGGATGATGGAGCCGCCTCGGCCCGGTGTTCACGAGGGCGTCGATCTCGAGTTCGAGAACCACATCGCCGAGCGCACCGACCGACTGATCGAAAACGGGTGGGACCCGGAACAGGCTCGTGCGGAAGCGGAACGGCGCTTCGGCCAAGCACAGCTCCACCGTGCAGAAGCGATCGCCGTCGCCGCGATCGAGCCCCGCCGCCCCCGGCTTCCGGCGGGCCTCGACACCGTGCTACAGGACGTGCGCTACGCCCTCCGAGGCGTGCGCCGCCAACCGGGCTTCGCCGCAACGTTCGCGACCACCCTGGCCCTGGGGATCGGGGCGACGGGAGGGGTGTTTTCGGTGATCGATGCCGTCCTTCTCCGGCCGCTCCCCTACCTGGAACCGGACCGCCTGGTGAACGCCCAGCCGAATCTGGCCCACGAGGGGATCGTGCTGACCGAGTTTCTGACGGAGCAGGTCGATCCCTGGGTGGAACGAGCCGAGTTCCTGTCTGCGACCGCCCTCCACAATCGGGTCGGGGTGCTGCGGACCGATGGAGAGGCCGCCACCGAGGTGACCGCCATGGCGGTGAGCCACGATCTCGACGAGGTGTTGGGTGTGGAGGCCGCAATGGGTCGACTTCTCGAGGCCGACGACGAGGCCGGCGACCGACGCGTCGTCGTCTTGAGTTGGGCCTATTGGTCGCAGCAGGGGGCCGACCCCGACGTCGTCGGCAGTACGATGCGCCTCGAAGACGAGCGCTGGGAGGTCGTCGGCGTGCTTCCGCCTGGCGTCAAGTTCCCGGTCGCGGGCACGTCCGAGCTCTGGATCCCCCGCTCTCCGGACGGCACGATCCTCGGTCGGCAGCGCTCACAGACCGGCGTCGTCGGGCGACTCGTCGACGGGCTGGATCTGACGATCGCGCAGGAACGCGCCGACGTGCTGGGTGCACAGCTCGACGAGTCCCAACCGGCGGAGCTCGGCTGGAGCGTCGCGCTGAAGCCGGTCGGGAAATGGCGGGCCAACGCCGACACCGCCAAAGGGCTCTGGCTGGTCGCGGGCGCCGTGACCCTCATGCTGGGCATCGCTCTCGTCAACGGCGTGAACCTGCTGCTCGTCCAGGGCCAGTCGCGGCTCGCAGAGATCGGGGTGCGCAAGGCAGTCGGCGCATCGAGAGTCCGCATCGTGCGGCAGGTGTTGGTCGAGTCGTCGCTCCTCGCGCTGGCGGGAGGGGCCGCCGCAACGGCGGTCGCGTGGGCCGTCGTGGAGGCCATCGGGGCCATCGCGCCGACCGAGATCACCTACGGCATGGTGCACGATTTCGGCCTCGAGGGACGAGCCCTTTCTCTCGTCTTCGTCATCGCGACGGTGTCGGGGCTTCTGGTCGGCGCCGTGCCCGGAGCGCGACTGGCGGACACACGAATCGCAGGCTCTGGCGCCGCAGGCGCACGCACCCGAGACCGCCGCAGTGCTCGACTCCGATCGGGGCTCGTCGTGGCCGAGATCGCGATCTCGGTGGTCCTGCTCGTCGGCGCCGGACTGTTCCTACGCAGCTTTGCGAAGATGAGTCGAGTCGACGTCGGGATGGCCGTCGACGAAGTCGCCGTGCTCACCATCGACCTGCCCCCGTCGAGCTACCCCGACGGTCCCGCGCGAGCGGCCTTCCTCGAGTCGTTTCTCACGCGCATACGGGCGATTCCGGGCGTCACCAAGGCAACCGTCGGGACCGGCGCCCCCCCGATTGGCGGTGGACTCACCTTCGGCTCGGCGATCCAGGCCGAACACGGCGACATCGTGGAGGGCGAAAACATCGTTCCCTTCGCGACGATAGGCCCGGACTACCTCGACGCACTCGGAACCCGGCTCGTCGGGGGACGGGCGCTCCGCGCGGAGGACCGCGATACCGATGGCGTGCTCATCGATCTCGACATGGCCACCGCCATCTTCGGCAACGAGGCACCGATCGGGCAGCGCTTCACCCTCGACGCCACCGAAGACGAGATCGCCTGGCTGACCGTCGTCGGGGTCGTCGAGGAACTGGCATTCGGTGGCCCCGACGACCGAATGGGCTCGTGGGCGATCGCGTTTCCGATCAACCTCGACTCGCCGAGTTCGTACATGACCTTCGTCGCACGAACAGGGGGAGACCCCTCGGTGCTGCTCCGCCCGTTGCGCGCCGCCCTGCGCGGCGAGGACGAGCGACTCCCCCTCGTCAGCCTCCAGACGGGCACGGCCGAGGTGGCCGAGGCTCTCGCACGACCCCGCTTCCTCGTCCTCCTCATGACGGTGCTGGCCAGCCTGGCCCTGCTTCTGGCCTCGATCGGCATCTACGGGGTCGTGGCCTTCGCGGTGAGGCAACGGCGGCGCGAGATGGGAATCCGACTGGCGCTCGGCGCGCCCCACCGACTTCTCCGCAGACGTATCGTCGCCTGGGGCCTGACCCTCGGGCTGGCCGGGACGGGATTGGGCGTAGCCATCTCCCTCGTGATCGACGACGTGGCGCGCGCCCTGCTCTTCGGGGTGGTCCCCGGTGACGGAGCGACCATCGCCGGGGTCTCCGGACTGATGGTCGGAGTGAGCGTGCTCGCCTGTCTCGTGCCCGCCTATCGCGCGACCCGGGTGGACCCCGCCGAGGTACTGCAGTCCGAGTAGCCGGTCCCTCCGAGACGCCCTACTCCCCGGCCTCGACCCCGAGCTGCTGCGGTAGCGTCGTCAACTCGAGCACCTTGAACACCCGGTCCCCCACGGGCAGCGCAATGGTGACCTCCTCGCCCTCGCGCGCCCCGAGCAGACCCTGGCCGATCGGCGACGCCATCGACACCTGACCGCCATCGAGGTCCATGTAGTCTCCGGCCACGATCGCGAACTCGGCCTCTTCATCCATGGCCACGTTGAAGACCTTCACCTTCGAGCCGAACCCGACGCGGTCGAACGGCATCGCCTTGACGTCGATCTTCGAAAGCTCCGACATCCGACTCTGGAGCTGCCCGATGCGAGCCTGCACGAACCCCTGCCGCTCCAGCGCCGACTTGTACTCGGCGTTCTCGCGCAGGTCTCCATGCTCCACCGCGATCCGGATCCTCTCCGGGAGTTCGACCTGGAGCTCGTGGGTCAGCCGACCGATCTCCTCCTCGATACGATCTCGGATCTCGTCCAACATGTGTCACCTCGGAGCTGGTGATGTGTCTCGAACCCGAATGCGCAGCACCGCCCAGGCCGAAGCCCGGGCGGCGCGAGCCAAACGATAGAGGCGGTGCGGGGCCCTTTCAAGCCCGCGCGTTCATGGCTGCCGTGGGGGGGTCTGCCAGATGACGTTCATGATCTGCCAGCGCCCGTCGATTCGCGCCAGGTGGAAGTAATCCACACCCCAATCCGCGACGAGCTTGGCCGACGCCGTCTGATCGAGCACGTCGAGCACGTCGATCTGCTTCGGGGCGTCGGCCGCGAGGTGCCCGTCGGCGTTCCAGCGTGATGCGAGCGTATGCAGCTGCTGATAGGTCATGGGGGTGCTCCCCCAGCTTCCGTCCTGCTGGCGCATGTACCCCACCTTGCGAAGGGTCGGATGCACGCTCCGCTCGATGCGATCCGGCTCGACGTCGTAGATGCCCTCGACGTAGTCCAGAACGGCTTCGCGCACGCCTTCCTCGTCGGTCGCGGACCACGCCGGACCCGCTTCCGCAAGGGAGCCACCGACGAGCAGAACAACGAGACCGGCCAGCACGAGCAACCCGCTCGACAACCCTTTCATCCCCACCTCCCACATCGGAGTCCGCAAGGTATCGGTCGACACCTCTTCGGCTCCAAACTCACCGGGAGGGCCGAGAGACGCCAGCCTGCCACACCGTCGTCAGGCGGGCCCCGACTCCGGGGGGAACAGCGCTTCCAGGCGGGCCGCCGTCTGCGACACCTCGGCCCGGTCGGGCCCGACCACATTGATGTGACCGATCTTGCGGCCCGGACGAGGCGCCTTGTCGTAGAGGTGCAGGTGAGTGAGCGGCTCGGCCGCGACCGCCCCCAACGGAGGAAGAGCGCCGAGCAGATTGAGCATCACGCTGTACCCCCGGGCGGCGGTCGAGCCGATGGGCAGGTTCATGAGCGCCCGGACGTGGTTTTCGAACTGACACGTGTCTGCCCCATCCTGGGTCCAGTGACCGGAGTTGTGGACGCGGGGAGCGACCTCGTTGGCGAGGAGTCCGCCGTCGACCTCGAAGAGTTCCAGGGCCAACACCCCGACGTAGTCCAGAGACTCCATGATCGCACCGATGTACGCCTCGGCCGCAGCCTGAAGCCCGGCCGAGACCCCTTCGGCGGGAGCCTCCGTGCGCACGAGAACCCCACTGCGGTGCGTGTTTTCGACCAGGGGATAAAAGGCCGTGGAGCCATCTCGGGCCCGCACGCCCACGATCGAAAGCTCGCGATCGAAGTCGACGAACCCCTCGAGAACGAGGGGCGATGAGCCGAGATCTTCCCACGCCCTCGCCACGTCGTCGTGCGACGTCAGCACGAACTGGCCCTTGCCGTCGTAACCGAGCCGGCGCGTCTTGAGCACCGCGGGGACGCCGAGCTCCGACACGCCGCGGCGCAGATCCTCGAGCGAATCGACGGACCGCCACGGCGGCACGGGGACGTCGAGGCGGCCGAAGCCGCGCTTTTCGTTGGCCCGGTCGCGCGCGAACTCCAGCGCGGCCGGCGGCGGAAACACCTCGATCACTTCGGCGAGGTAGCGAGCCGACGCATCGGGGACGTTCTCGAACTCGTACGAGACGACGTCGAGTCCCTCGCGAAAGCGCTCGAGCGCCGCCGCATCATCGTACTCGGCCCGAACCACCTGGCCGATGGAATCGACGGGAGCCGGCGAGCGGGGCTCGAGAAAACGAAACCGCGCCCCGAGCGGCACTCCCGCGAGTGCCAGCATGCGACCCAGCTGTCCGCCTCCCAGGATCCCGATGTTCACGGACGAGGCACGCTCGGGTCGGGGTCGTCGAGAACCGATTGGGTGCGCGCGGCACGGTAGGCCCGAACCGCCTCCCGGATGTCGGCACGGTGGGCGCCGAGAATCTGCGCCGCGAGGAGAGCGGCGTTGACGGCACCCGATCCCCCGATGGCGAGCGAGCCGACGGGTACGCCCCCCGGCATCTGCACGATGGAGAGGAGAGAGTCGATCCCCTTGAGCGCACGGGACTGAACCGGGACGCCCAACACCGGCAGCACCGTCTTGGCGGCGACCATTCCCGGAAGGTGAGCCGCTCCTCCGGCACCCGCGATGATCACCTGGAGCCCTCGTTGTTCGGCCGACCCCGCGTACTCGAACAACAAATCGGGTGTGCGGTGCGCCGACACCACACGCACCTCGTGCGGGACCTCCAGCGCCTCGAGAGTGTCGACCGCCCGCTTCATGGTCTCCCAGTCGGAGCGAGATCCCATGATGACACCTACGAGGGGAGACTCCATCCACACACCATCCTGTCGGGGTTTCAGACGAGAAGGGTGAGGTTGGCCCGGAGGACCGGAGGGGTCAAGTCGTGAGACGCCCCTGACGAAGTCGGCGCTCGGCCTCCTCGCACGCCTCGAAGAGGTGTCGGAAATCGTCGACGACGAAGAGCACGTCCTGGAGTCGGTCGATTTCGAAGGGCTGGGCGAGGACGGCGTCGAGAGAAAACGGCCGGCGGTCGCAATTCGGACCCAACGCGTTGGCCGCGTCGCCCACCGAACTGATCAAGCCGGAGCCGTAGATGCGGGTGCGCCCGCGCTCCTCGACGAGTCCGAACTCGACCGTGAACCAGAACAACCGGGCCATCGCCCTCACATCCCCGGGATCCTCCGCCTGCGCCGCCACACCGCCGAAGGTTTGGAGGAAGTCGGCGAAGACGGGGTTGGCGTGGAGCGGAACGTGACCGAACACGTCGTGGAAGATGTCGGGCTCTTCCAGGTATTCGAGTTGGGACCGGGGGCGGACCGTGATGGTGGTCGGGAACCGGCGTTCGGCCAGACACGAGAAGAATTGCCGAGCCTCGATGAAGCCGGTGACCGGGATCGCCGCCCATCCGGTGCGCGGCCCGAGGCGACGATTCACGTCTTCGAGGTCGGGGACACGCGTCTGGTCGAGACCGATCACCTCGGCCCCGGAGAGGAAGGCCTCCGACCCCGTATCGAGCAATTCGGCCATCCGCCGCTCGTACAGGATCCCCCACACCTCGTGATCTTCAGGCGTGTAGGCCGCCGGATCCTGCCCGGTGAAGAAGGAGGGATCCAGCCCCGCGGGGGGAGCGGTCAAGGCGTCGGTGATGGGGGAGTACATGCCGCACGACAGGAGAGGAACGGAGGACTGCGCGCCACGCAGTCGTCGAGTCGAAGCCGCCAGATACCGACCGTCAGGTGCCGGGTTCCGCGGTCTCGTCGGATCGTCCGGAAAAGAGGAGGGCGACTCCGGCGCAGGAAAGCGATGCGAGCATCACCGCCGCGAAGCCGGCTGGCCCGGGGAGTGCCGCGGCCAGCGCCACGCCGGCGAAGGCGATCGCCGCGACGACGACGGCACGACCCGCCCGCCGCAGGTCCCCGACCGGCGGACGCGCGACCACCACGTCGAGCCGAGCCGCGATCCCCGCCAACTCCGCCGTCGCCACCACCCCGGCGACCAGGGGAACGATCTGCCACCACGGAGCGGCGTCGGCGCCGAGCATCAGGGCGGCGGCCATGAGCTGACCGGCGACGACCTGCGCCCAGATCGACGCCGGCGCAAGGATGGAGAAGCCCACGAGCGCCAGATAGCCGGATGCGCCCCAGACATGGTTGGTCGTTGCCCCCAGGCCTGCCGCCGACAGCGCGGTGAGTCCGCCGGCCAGCAGCGCGGCGAGGATGACGCGCCCTCGACTCCCGGGGGACGCCCGGACACCGACCGGGTCGCTCATTCCACCCCCGTCACCGGGCCCACGCCGCCGCCACGTGGCTCGACCCCATCCGGCGGCGCAGGCTCGACAGCGCGGGACCCACACCGGCCTTCGGATCGACCACGGCCGTGGCGACCCCATTGCGTTCCAGGAGCGATACCTCGATCCCCCGTTGCCGAAGCCAGATCCGCCTTGCCGCCGCCCCCGCCTGTCCGTCGGTCGGGGGGAGCAGATCCGACGTGTCGACGACCAGCGCCGCAGCCGCATGGCCGGCACGGCGGTAGTGAAGCAACTCCCGCGAAACGGCCGGGACCCGCAAGCTCGTGATCCCGACCACGAGTGCGTCGGCCGGCATCACGACCCGTCGCGAGTGACGACGTCGACGCGCCTCGTTCTCGGCCGCGCCACCCACCGACAGCAGTTCGTCGATCAGTGTCCAGCGCGCCCGACGGCCACCTTCGGGCGCGACCCATGCAGCGGTACGACCGGTCGCGAGAAACCCCACCCGATCCTGGACGCGCAGGTGGGCCGAGGCTACCGCCCACGCCGCGCGGGCCGCTCGGGCGAGCGCCTCCGTGCCTGCGGAGCCCTCGCTGAAGGAGGCATCGAGCATCAACACGACCGTCCCGGTACGCTCTGGATGATGCACGGTCACCCATGGCTCACCGAGGCGAGCCGATGTACCCCACGACAGGTCTCTGAGTCGGTCTCCCGGCCGGTAGGGCCGCAACTCGGCGAAGTCCGTGCCCTGGCCGCGGAGGCTCGACAGGTGCATCCCCGCCACCACCCGAGGCTCCACCGGCTTGAGGAGCTGGTCGAGGCGCAGCGCACTGGGAAGCACCGAAACGGTGGGTGCGGCCGCGACCTTGGCCTCCACCCCGACCAGGCCGCCTGCTCGACGTGCACGCACCCACAGGATCCCGAGATCGTGCACGCCCCACGATTCCGCGCGGATTCGAAAGCGGATTCGCGCCGGCCCTGCACCCTCCGGAAGGGCCCACGCGAGCTCCGGCTCGGGATCGACCGCGACCACTCCCCTCCACGCCGTCACGATCGCCTCGATCTCGGCCTCGCCGTCCCATTCGATGTCGACCGTGCCTCCGACGAGGTCGCCTTCGAGCACCCGCTGCTCGTCGAGACGCACCCGGCCGCGAAGGATGGCGGGGGGGCGGGCGCGCATGCCGAGCGCGGCCAGAGCGAGGAAGGGTGCTCCGAGTGCGGCCATTTCGGGCTGGCCGGTGGCGATGGCGAGGACCAGTCCGCCGAAGCCTGCGAGCAGGTAGGCCGGGAGTCGGGGATCGATCCGCCGACGGAGCTTCATACCCCGAGGGGAGCGGGAATCCGGTCGACTGCCCGCCGCACCACGTCGCCGGGGGCGACCCGGCGAGCCCAGGCTTCATCGCTCAGCACGACCCGGTGGGCGAGGGCGGGGATCGCCATCGCGCGCACATCGTCGGGCCCCACGTGATCGCGCCCGTCGAGGAGCGCGGCCGCGCGCGTGAGCTTCACGAGGGCGAGGGTGCCGCGCGGGCTCGAGCCCACGTCCAGCTGCGACTCCTCTCGGGTCGCCCGGACGAGAGACACGCAGTACTCGAGCAAGCGCGGGTCGACGTGCACGTCTTCGAGCGACCGCTGGACGGCCGTGAACGTCTCGGGATCGCACACGGCGCGTAGAGCGACTTCGTCCGTGCGGCGTTGGATCCGGTCGGCGAGCAGCGCCACTTCGTCTGTCTCGGACGGGTAGCCCATCGTGGTCCGAAGGAGAAACCGATCGAGCTGCGCCTCCGGCAGCGGATAGGTGCCCTCGGATTCGATCGGATTCTGGGTGGCGATCACGAGGAAGGGTGAAGGAAGCTTCTTCGCCACTCCATCGACGGTGACCTGGCGCTCCTGCATCGCCTCGAGCAGAGCCGCCTGCGTCTTCGCCGGAGCCCGATTGACCTCGTCGGCCAGCAGCAGGTCGGTGAAGACCGGACCGGGCCGGAACTCCGGCTTCCGCGTAGCCAGGTCCAGAACGAGTGACCCCGTGATGTCGGCCGGGAGCACGTCGGGTGTGAATTGGACCCGCGAAAACTCGAGACCGGCCGCAGCCGCGATGGAGCGGGCCGTCAGCGTCTTGGCGACGCCGGGCACGTCGTCCAGCAAGACGTGGCCGTCGGCGAGGAGGCCAGCCAGAATCAGGCGGATCACCTCCCTCTTGCCGACGACGGCGCGACACACCTCGTCGACGATCGCGTGGGCGATATCGGCCGACTCGCGGAGCGTGGGAGCGGCGGTCGGCGGAGCGGTCGAGCCTCGGGTCGAAGATGTCATGCAAGCGGCGGATGTAGTGGGGAATCGGTCGTCGAGCGCAGCCGATCGAGTTCGTCGAGCACCTCGTGTACGACCGCCGACACCGCCTGTTCGTCTCCACGGCGGACGCGCACCCGGAGACGCGGATCCGGTGACTCGAAGCGGAGGATCGCCTGGAGGGTGGCCGACGGCGGGGCAGCCAGCACACCCCCCGCGGCGCCCTCGAGTTCGGCACGGACGATGGGTTGCAGTACGCGCACGACCTCGGGGGGCAGGGCGAGCCCCGGTGCTACCTGTACGCGGCCGCCCCCCAAACGTGTCCGAAGCCGATCGACCTCGCTGCGCAAGTCTTCGTCCCCACGCGGACGATCACGCGGGTTGAACGGCGTCATCCACACGGCGGGCCGGAGCTGGCGAACCACGACGAACAGCGCCCCGGCGGCCGCCACGGTCGCCACCGCGAGCTGGGCGACGCTCACGGCGTGCGCGGGCGCCGCCACCAGCAGCAGGCCACCCAGAACGAGCGATGCCGACGCCATGGGGCGCGGGCTCAGGGGCGGACGAGGGGCCCTCCCGGTGACCTCCCGCGCGCGAACCGACCGCAGGAGGCTCACGAGGCGGATGCCTCCGCTCTGCTCCGCAGAGTCGCGAGGCTCTCACGGAGCGCCGCGGCGGCGGCTCGGCGGTGCGCTTCGGTCGTCGGCCCGGCCCCGAACCGCGACCGGACGAAGAGCCTCGCGAGTCGCCCCATCGAAACCACGGGAAGGTCGAGCCGACGAGCGACCCGCCGAAGATGCTCGAGCGGCGCCTCGTAGCGCGCCCGAGCGAGACCGAAAAGCCCGAGGGCGGAAAGCAGCCGCTGATAGGCGAGCGCCACCGCCTCACGCGTGTCGACCCCCGGCTCGACCAACGCCGCGAGGGACGCCTCGAAGGCGAGGAGGGCCTCGCGAGTCGACGGTTCCTCTTCGTCGGGCACCTCCAGGAGCTCTTCTTCCCTCGGCTTCTTGACGGCCCAGCTCGCGGCGACCACGAGGCCGACGAGCAAGAGGGCCCCGAACAATTCGCCGAAGTCGGACAGGAACCCCAAGGTGGTCGTTCCGACCTCTTCGCGGCGCACGGTCCGCACCTCCTCGGCGGGTGGCGGCGGGAGCTGGAACCCCTCCGGACCGAAGCCCTCGTTCAACTCGACCGAGCCCGTCGGCGGGGGAGGCGCAGGCAACTCGTCGGACTGGATCCGACCATCCAATCCACTGCCGCGGGTCGCGGTCGCCCCGGCGGAGCCGGTCTCGCCACCGAAGTCCGTTCGAGGAGCCAACCACGCCGCGAACGCCAACGTGCTCATGAGGATCGCGGCCGAAAAGAGAGACGTCATCGTCGGATCCGGCCCACGTCGAGCCACGCGCGGCCGATCGATGACGAGGCCGACGACACCGACCACCACGGCCGCGAGGCCGACCCACTGCACTCCACGGAGCCAGGCGGGCGACAACGCGACCGGCGCATCGATCAGCCCCGCTCCCGCGGCCGCCGTCGACACCACGGCACTGCCGGCCACCACCAGCCCGACCTTGCGCACGTCCCCATCGAGTCGCCTCAACATGCCGAGGATGCTGGGGTCGACCCGAACGACCATGCAAGGCCCCACCCCACTCTAGTGTCCCGTTTGCAAAGTCCCGATGGTATTCGAGGAGGTGTGCATCTTGTGTGGACGTCGTTGGAACTTCTTGCCGTAGCGTTGGCTACGCCGCGTCGCTCCGCCTCGCCACCCCAGCCCTCACCCCCTCTCGGTACGCTCCGGACTTCTCGAACGGGACCCTAGTGTAGTGTCGCCCAAGTCCTGATGCCGTTCGTGCGCGGGGGCATCCACGGGATGCGTCGTTGGAACTCCTTGCCGTAGCTATCGCTACGCCG
>JANQNV010000219.1 GCA_028279425.1 Longimicrobiales bacterium
CGGCGTAGCGATAGCTACGGCAAGGAGTTCCAACGACGCATCCCGTGGATGCCCCCGCGCACGAACGGCATCAGGACTTGGGCGACACTACACTAGCGCCCTGGCACTGCGATCCCGATCGACAGGGCCTCGCGGCCTCCGAACGACACGGCCGCCCGGATCGCGAAGTTGGGCGAAAACGCGAGATCGGTCCCCAGGTCGACGGCCGCATCCAGGTCGAGGTCGTCGCCGCGATCGTCGCCGAGGAAGAGATCGAGCACCATGCGCGGGGCGATGTACGGTCGGAAGGCGAACCCCGGCTCGTTGAACGACCACCCCACCGACAGTCCGAGCGGGATGCTGACGAGTACGTCGTCGTCGATCCCCGCCCCACCCCCGGAAAACCAGATGACGTCGACCGGGGCGTCGTCGGTACCGCGATAGAGTGTCCCCGAGACGTCGAACCCGGCCACGAGCGCCAGGTCGTCGCCAGCTCCCTCGAAGAGACCGAGGCGGAAGCCCACGCCGACCGGGGCCGGCGCCGCTCGCCACGTGCCCAGGATACCCAGACCGTTGCCCGGGTGAGGGTCGACGAGATGAATGCCCCACCCAGCGGGCGCCCCGGGGGCCATCAACATCGGGGCGTCCCACGCGACCTGACCGCGCGCTTCGAACGGGGTCGCAAGGGGTGCGCAGGCCATCAGGAGGGCGAATGCGGCGCTGGCGGTTCGTATCTGTTTCATGGCATGCTGTCGGCTGAATGAAGGTCCTCTACCCCTCAACAGCAGATCGTATGCCACAATCGTCCGATCCGTCCCCGTTCGAGCGCACCTTCACCAATGTCGTCTGGGAGTCGGAGGTGGGGTACTGCCGCGCCCTGAAGGCCGGCGACCGCATCTTCGTGACCGGCACAGCCCCCGTGGCATCCAACGGTGCCGTGATCGCACCGGGCGACGCCTACCTACAGGCCAAGGCCTGCTTCGACGCGATCGAACGGGCCGTGCGTACCTTCGGGGTCGGACTCGATCGAGTGACCCGAACCCGGATGTTCGTGACCGATATCGAACGGTGGGCCGAGTACGGTCGGGCGCACCGCGAGGCCTTCGGCGCGCATCCCCCGACCACCACCATGGTCGAGGTGAGCCGCCTGATTCACCCCGATATGTTGATCGAGGTCGAGGCCGACGCGGTCGCTACTCCCACTCGATCGTAGCGGGCGGCTTGGAGCTGACGTCGTAGGCGACCCGGTTCACCCCGGCCACCTCGTTGATGATTCGCGTCGAGATCCGGCCCAGCACGTCGTGGGGGAACTGGAACCAGTCGGCGGTCATGCCGTCGCGCGACGTCACGGCCCGAAGGGCCACCACGTTGTCGTAGGTGCGCGCGTCACCCATGACGCCGACCGAACGGACCGGAAGGAGCACCGCGAAGGCCTGCCAGATCTCGTCGTACAGGCCGGCCTCTCGGATCTCGTCGAGGTAGATCGCGTCGGCCTCCTGTAGTGTCGCCAGGCGGTCGCGGGTGACCTCGCCCAGCACCCGGATGCCCAGCCCCGGGCCCGGGAAGGGGTGGCGGCCGATGAACTCCTCGGGCAGGCCCAATTCGCGCCCGACGTTGCGCACCTCGTCCTTGAACAGTTCCCGCAACGGCTCGATCACCTCGAACGAGACGCCCTCCGGGAAGGCCACGAGGTTGTGGTGCGTCTTGATGGTCGCCGACGGACCACCCGTCGCCGACACCGACTCGATGACGTCGGGATACAGGGTGCCCTGCACGAAGAAGCGCGCCCCGGACCCCTCCTCGGCGGCGACCCTTCCGAACACCTTCCAGAAGGTGGTGCCGATCGCCTTCCGCTTGAGCTCGGGATCTTCCACGCCGTCGAGCGCGTCGAGGAACTGGTCGACCGCGTCGACCACCACCAGGCGAATGCCCATGTGCTTCCGGAAGGTGCGCTCGACCCCCTCTCGCTCTCCTTTTCGTAGCAGCCCGTTGTCGACGAAGATGCACGTCAGCTGATCGCCCACCGCTCGGTGGACGAGGGTGGCCGCGACGGACGAATCCACGCCCCCCGACAGCCCACAGATCACCGCCGCGTCACCGACCTGGTCACGAATCGCATCGACCGTCTCGTCGATGAACGCGCCCGCGGTCCACGACGGACGGCACCCGCACACGGAGAAGAGGAAGTTCGAGATCACCTCTTCACCGCGAACGGTGTGGGCCACCTCGGGATGGAACTGTACGCCGTAGATGCGAGCCTCGGCGTGGCCGAACGCCGCTACGGGCAGCGACTCCGTGGATGCCAGGACGCGGTATCCCTCGGGGGGCGTGTCGACGTGATCTCCGTGCGAGCACCAGATCTGCGTCTCGGCCCCGACCTCGAAGCCGTCGAACAGTCCCTCGGCGGCGCCGACGTGTAGCCCTGCGCGCCCGTACTCGCGCTTCCCGCGCTCCACCTTCGCCCCTTCGAGGTGCGCGATCAACTGCATACCGTAGCAGATGCCGAGGATCGGGAGCCCCATCTTCAGGACTTCCGGATCGAGCGTCGGCACCCCGTCGTCGTAGACCGACGAGGGCCCCCCCGACAAGACGATGCCGTCGGGATTCCAGGCGCGGATCCACTCGATGTCCTGCCCCGGGGGATGGATCTCGCAATAGACACGCTCCTCGCGAATACGCCGCGCGATGAGCTGCGTGTACTGGGAGCCGAAATCGAGGATCAGGATCCGGTCGTGGTCGTGCATGGAGCGAAGTGCCGGGTTGGGGGGGAGGTACGACGGTCGAGCGACGTCTTCGGAACGATCAGTACGAGCGAGCCCACACCACCTCGTGAAGGGCCTCGCCCTCGCCGGAGATGCACCGCGCGGGTGCCTCCGGCGACCGGAACTCCTCATCGGGGATCACCCGGATCGTGGCCTTCAGCTCGTTCTTCGCGCGCTCCTCGACCGCGGGATCGCCGGACCAGCCGGTATACACGAAGCCGCCCTCGCCCTCGAGGATCTCCTTCATCTCGCCCCAGTCGGTCACGCCGCGGTGGGAGTGCGCCTCCCGACGGGCCAACGCCCGGTCCTTGAGCCATACCTGCATCGCCTCGAGGCGATCGGGCATCGACGCGAGGACCTCGTCTTCGGGGAGGAACAGCTTCCGCTTCTCGCCGTCGGGGAAGGCGCGCCGCGCGACGCACAGCTGCCCCTTCTGGAGGTCTTTCGGACCGATCTCCACGCGCAGCGGCGCTCCCTTGCGCTCCCACTCGTAGAACTTCGCCCCGGGGTTGAGATGGGCGCGGGCGTCGACCTTCACACGGACGCCGTCGGCACGGAGGCGAGCCTCGACCTGGTCGGCCTTCTCGAGGGTGGCGGCGCGCTCCTCGTCGGTGCGGTAGATCGGGACCACCACGACCTGTACCGGCGCCAGCCGCGGCGGTACGACCAGGCCCTCGTCATCGCCGTGGGTCATGACCATCCCTCCGACCATTCGGGTCGACACCCCCCACGACGTGCTCCACGCGTAGTCCTCGACCCCCGACTCGGTCTGGAAGGTGAAGCCTGCCGCGCGCGAGAAGTTCTGTCCGAGGAAGTGCGACGTGCCCGCCTGGAGAGCCTTGTTGTCCTGCATCAGCGCTTCGCACGAGTAGCTGCGCACCGCCCCGGCGAACTTCTCGGAATCCGACTTCAACCCCGTGATCGGAGGCATCCCGATCCAGTTCTCCATGAAGTCGCGATACACGCCCAACATGCGCAGCGTCTCTTCTTCGGCCTCTTCGGCCGTGGCGTGAGCGGTGTGCCCTTCCTGCCAGAGAAACTCCGCGGTGCGCAGAAACAGACGGGTGCGCAGCTCCCACCGCATCACATTCGCCCACTGGTTGATGAGCAGCGGCAGGTCACGATACGACTGGACCCACTTGGCGAACATCTCGAGAATCACCGTCTCGGATGTCGGGCGGATCACGAGCGGCTCCTCGAGCTCCTTGCCACCGGCGTGGGTCACGACCGCGAGTTCAGGCTTGAACCCCTCCACATGCTCCTTCTCCTTTTCGATGAAGCTCATCGGAATCAGGAGCGGGAAGTAGGCGTTTTCGTGCCCGGTCGCCTTGAACATGTCGTCGAGCGCACGCTGCATGCGCTCCCAGATCCCGTACCCCCAGGGACGAATGACCGGGCTGCCGCGCACGGGCGAGTAGTCCGCCAGTTCGGACCGCAAGACGACTTCGTTGTACCAGGCGGCGAAGTCCTCACTCCGCGGGGTCAGCTTGCGATCGGCCATGTCATCCTTCGGTCGGAGATTTGGATACGGACCGCGCCTGCCGCGCGGCCTCTTCCCTGCGAGAGCGGAGAAGCACGGTGCCCCCCGGGACCAGGAAGAACACCAGACTGGCGGCGAGCCAGACCAGGCGAAAGGTCACGCCGGTCAGGTCGGAGAGGAGCCACGCGGTGACGGCCCCCGCCGCCAACGCCATCAACCCGGCGGCCAGGATCAGAATCGTCTCGAGCCAGCCGAGCCTGCGGATGGCGCGATGGGTGACGGCTCGGGCGGCCCTGGCTTCGGGCTCGCCCCCGCTCACTCGCCCTCCAGCGCCCCGACCAGCCGATCGAGCGACACGGTCCGTTCCCAGCCGGACTCCATGTCGCGCACCACCGCCTCGCCGCGCTCGACCTCGTCGGGGGCCATGACGATGACCCGCTTCGCGCCCTCGTTTTCGGCGGCCTTGAACTGCTTCCGCACGGCCTGCGACTTGAGCGGGTAGGCCACCGAGGACCCCGCGTCGCGAAGCTGGCGGGCGAGATCGAGCGCCCTCGGGCGGAGGTCGTCGCCGATGATCGCGATGAAGTAGTCCACGCCGGGGGCGACGTCGGGAAGGCGGTCCAGGTCGCGAAGAAGTTCGGTGAGCACGACATCGCCCATCCCGAACCCGACCGCGGGCAGCGGCTGCCCCCCCACCAGTTCGAGAAGCCGGTCGTACCTTCCGCCACCACACACGGCCCTCAGCTCGCCGCGCGCATCGAACACCTCGAACACGATGCCCGTGTAGTAGGCGAGTCCCCGCACGATGCGCAGGTCGAAGTCGATGAACGCCCCGAAGCCGAGCGCGTCGAGGAGCCCGAGGTAGGCCTCGAATCCGTCCAGCGCCTCGCCCACCGCCGGGTGATCGCCGAAGGTCGTGCGGACGTCGTCGATGTCGCCTTCCTCGAGGAGCGACAGGAGCGTCTCGGCCGCTGCCGACGACATGCCGGCCTCGTCGGTCAGACGTTCGAGCGAGCGCTCGCGCGGCTGCCGCTCCACCTTGTCGATGACGCCGAAGGCGGCCACGTGGTCGTCGGGCGACACGCCCAGGCCGTCGAGGATCGCCGCGAGGAGCCGCCGATCCGAAACCCGGGCCCGCACGTCGTCGGGGCCGAGTCCCAGCTCACGCAGCCCGTCGAGCGCCACGGCCAACACCTCGGCGTCGGCCGAAACCCCGGCCTCCCCGACGATGTCGACGTTCCACTGGAAGTGCTCCCGAAGGCGGCCTCGCTGCTGCCGCTCGTAGCGGAACAGCTGGGGAGTGCTGAACCAGCGGATCGGCTTGGGCATCGCCCGACTCCGCTCGGCCAGGATCCGGGCCAGCGAGGGGGTCATCTCCGGCCGCATCGCCACCTCGCGCCCGCCGCGGTCCGTGAAGGCGTACAGCTGCCCGACGATCTCCTCGCCACTCTTCTCGACGTACAGCTCGAGCGGCTCGAGTGGTGGGCCGTCGTATTGCCGAAACGCATACCGCCGGGCGACCCGCCCCCAGGCCCCGAAGACGTGCCGCCGAAGCGCCATCTCGTCGGGGGCGAAATCCCGAAAACCGGGAAGGCGAGCGAAGTCGGATGAGGCCATGCTGGGGAAGCTAGACGGACGTCTTCGCGAACGGAACCCGATCCAGCATCCCCAGGGCGTCTCCCACGGTATGGCACGATCCCGTCACCACCACGGTGCCGCCCCCGGCCTCAGCCTGCGCCATGCGCAGGGCCTGTCCGAAGTCCGGCACGAGGCGAGCCGACGCCGCGTCGGCTCGCCCCCCCGCCAGCTCGCCCTCTGCGATGCGAAGGGCCTCGGCGGGGTCCCATCGACGTGTCTCGGGCGCGGACGCGGGCTGGGTGAGAACTGCGAGGTCGACGCGGCGCAGGAGCGGGGGCAGCATCTGCTGCCACTCCTTGTCACCGAGGACCCCCACCACCGCGATCCGAGGGCGCGGCAGATCGAGTTGGTCGAGAACCGACGAGAGCGACCGCATGCCGGCCACATTGTGCGCCACGTCGAACAGCCAGGTCGCGCCGTCGATCCGTTCGATCTGATCCCGACCCGGCCACCGCACCGAGGCGACGCCGCGGCGTACCGCACCCCGGTCGGGGCGCAGGCGATCCGGGAGTTCGGCCAGGAGGCGAACCGCCAGGGCCGTATTGGCCGCCTGATGAGGTCCGACCAGAGGCGTGCGCAAGTCGAGCGTTTGATCCCCCCCCATGCAGAGGGTGAACGAGGTGTGGTCGCGCGCCAGCTGGAGCCCGATCACGTCATCGTCTTCCAGGAACGACAGCGGGGCACCGACCGCCTCAGCCGCACGTCG
Source organism: Longimicrobiales bacterium (assembly GCA_028279425.1). Lineage (GTDB taxonomy): Bacteria > Gemmatimonadota > Gemmatimonadetes > Longimicrobiales > Gaopeijiaceae > Gaopeijia. The sequence continues at coordinate 6,566 of JANQNV010000219.1, forward strand.
AAAGATCTCGCGGGTGGCAGGGCTCCGCTCGGCAGAGACCACGTGGACGCCCGCCTTGATGATGCCCGCCTTTTCGCGGGCGATCGAGGCGATGGTGCCGCCGAGGAACTCGGCGTGGTCCATCGCCACATTCGTGATCGCACACGCCGCGGGATGCAGCACGTTCGTCGCATCGAGGCGCCCTCCGAGGCCCACCTCGATCACCTGTACGTCGACGGCTTCCCGCGCGAAGGCGTGGAACGCCAACACCGTCGCCGCCTCGAAAAACGTGAGTTCCCACTTCGAGACGACGTGCCGGATCTCGTCGGCCCACGCGAGCAGCCGCTCCTCGTCGATCGGCCGCCCCCCGACCTGGAAGCGCTCCCGCACCGAGCAGAGGTGTGGAGAGGTGTACAGCCCCGTGCGATGGCCGGCCGCCTCCAGCACCGAGGCGCAGGTCGAGGCGACCGATCCCTTGCCGTTCGTTCCTCCGATGTGCAGCGCCGGGGACGCCATCTCGGGGTTCCCAAGATCCGCGAGCGCACCCTGCACCCGGTGGAGGCCCCAATCGATGCCCGTCGCGAGCGGGGGGAACAGCCGGTCGAAGAGCGGGTCGTCGAACGGACGATCGAGTCGATCGGGCGCTGCCATCGCTTCGGTTCGACCGCGGCTTTCGGGCGTCGAAGCCGTCACGCCCCGCTACCGACGGGCTCGCCGCTCGGCCAGTCGTCGCGCATGTGCCGGAGGAGCAGCGCGACCGTTCCCTTCAGACGTCGCCGATCGACGATCCGGTCGATCATGCCGTGTTCCATCAAGAACTCGGTGCGCTGGAAGTCCTTGGGCAGCTCCTGCTTGATCGTCTCCTCGATCACCCGCGGGCCGGCGAAGCCGATCAACGCGCCGGGCTCGGCGAGATGCACGTCCCCCAACATCGCATAACTCGCCGTCACTCCACCGGTGGTCGGGTCGGTCAGGATCGAAATGAACGGAATCCCGGCCTCGTGCAGCCGCGCAAGCACCGCCGACGTCTTGGCCAGCTGCATGAGCGAGATGATGCCCTCCATCATGCGCGCACCACCCGAGGCCGACACGATCAGCATGGGACGTGACTCTTCCAGCGCTCGTCGGCCTGCGCGGGCGATCTTTTCACCCACCACCGACCCCATCGAGCCGCCGATGAACCGGAAGTCCATCACGGCCAACGCGACCGGGATGCCATGCAGGGTGCCGGTGCCGGTGAGCACGGCATCGCCCCGCCCCACCTTCGTCTCGGCCGCGGCCACCCGATCGGTGTAGGCCTTCAGATCCACGAAGCCGAGGGGGTCGCCGCTGCGGAGCTCGGCGTCGAGTTCCTCGAACGTACCCTCGTCGATGAGGACGCCCCGGTACTCGTCGGCCGAGATCCGGAAGTGGAACCCGCACGAGGGACACACACCCAGATTCTGGGCCAGCTTCTCGCGATAGAGAATCTCGCCGCACCCCTTGCACTTGTCGAAGACGTCGGCGGGAACGTCGCGCCGCGCATCGGACTTCAGGGGTTTCTTGTCTTTTCGGAACCAGGCCATGGGCCGCCTCGGTACGCGGGGAAACCGCGAGTCAGGTTGGGGCGCGGTCGTCGTCTCGGCTGACACACACCGCGATCGCGACGGCGACCCAGGAAATCAGCAGGAAGGTGCCCCCGTAGCTCACGAACGGAAGGGGGATCCCGGTGATCGGCACCACTCCGACGGTCATGCCGACGTTGACGAAAATGTGGACGAGCCAGGCCCCGAAGATACCCATCAGAACGAGGCCGGCAAAGGGATCCTCCGCCTCGGAAGCAAGCCGCACGAGACGCGCCATGACCCAGGCGAAGCAGAGGAGTGCGAACACCACTCCCACGAACCCCAGCTCCTCGCCCACGACGCTGAAGATGAAGTCGGTGTGCTGCTCCGGGAGGAAGTCGTATCGCTTCTGCGTACCGTCGGTGAAGCCCTTGCCCCACAGTCCGCCATTGCCGATCGCGATCTTCGACTGGATGATCTGGTAGCCGGCGGCGCGGGGATCGACCTCGGGATCGAGGTACACGAGAATCCGGTTCTGCTGGTAGCTCGGCATGCTGTTCCAGAGGGGGCGGGCGATGGTACCCGCGGCGAAGTTCGCCAACAGCACCGCCGCCGATTCGTAAAGGAAGAGGCGATACCGCAGCAGGAACAGCGCCAGCATCACGAGCACGATGTAGACCGACCAGACCCAGGTGCTGAACGCCAGAATCAGCGCAGCCACCGGGCTCGCGAGCAGCAAGAGGAGGGAGATCGGCGTCCCGGCCCAGAAGAGGCTCGCGAAGAGGATGCCGACGAAGGCCTGCGCGGTGCCCAGATCCGGTTGCAGCAGGACGAGGAACAGCGGAATCGCGGCGAGTACGCCGGGCGCCACCACGTCGCGCAGGTTGGAGGGGGCCGAGGGCCGGCTGGCCAAGTAGCGAGCGAGCACGAACACGGTGGCCAGTTTGGCGATCTCCGCCGGCTGAAAGCCGATCGGGCCGAGCGAGATGGTGCTCTTGGTGCCGGCGGCCGTTCCTGCTCCCGAACCGATCACGAGAGTCGCAGCGAGCAAGACCATGCTGAAGGCGTAGGCCGGCACCGCTACCCACTCGATCCACCGCGCAGGGATTCGACTGATGATCGTGAAGGCGCCCAGCGCCACGCCGAAGAAGGCGAGTTGGCGGATCCAGGCGACCTGCACCACCCGCTGCGGCGAGATGGTGACGCCCGCCGAGTAGATCATCGCCAGCCCGAAGATGCTCAGCACGAACACCCCGGCGACCAGGGGAGGATCGCCCGCCCACCGCGCCAGCAACCGTCGCACGGACTCAGCCGCCTCCGTTCATCGTGGCGAGGCGGGCCTCGAAGGCCACCGCGCGCTCGGCGTCGTCGGCCACGACGGTCTGGTACCAGGCGGGCCAGCCCCGTGTGCGCACGTGCTCGCCCAGCGTCTGGATCGTGTCGAGCGGGATCCCGTGCTTGCGGCGCAGGTAGTGGTCGGCCGCCTTCGCCATGATCGGCGCCGCTGCGGTCGACCCCCCGCCCCCCGAGACCACGAGGACGACGACGACGATTTCGGGGTCGCCCCCGCGAGGGCCCGCCATCCCTGCGAACCAGGCGTCGGTATCGGCGAGCCCCGCCTGCGAGAGGTTGTTCTCACCCGTACCGGTCTTGCCGTAGATGTCCCAGTGCTCGAGCGACGACATGTGGGCCGTCCCGCCCGGCGCGGTCACGCGACGCAACCCCTCGAGAAGGGTGGCCAGCGCGTCGTCGGAGAGGTTGAGCTCCCACGGATCCGACGTCGGCGCCGGGCCGTCGGGATAGAGGCGGGGAGCGGGCGCCGAGCCGCCCCGCGCCAACGCGGTATAGAACTGGGCCATCTTCAACGGAGTCTGCGAGTTCGCACCCTGTCCGATCGCCAGATTGAGCACCTCGCCCTCCGTCGGGGTCTCTCCGAACGTCCGCTCCCAGAATTCGGGGCCTCGCGGAAAGACACCGGGACTTTCGTCCGGCAGGTCGATGCCGCAGGTCGACGAAAAGCCGAGTCGCGTGGACTCGTCGAGCAGCCGCTGCAATCCGACCCTCAGCCCCATCTGGTAGAAGTAGACGTCGCAGGAGTGCTGCACCGCCTCCAGCAGCGTGATGTCGCCGTGGCCGTCCGGCTTCCAGCACCGCCAGTAGCGTCCGAACTGAAAGCCCCCCGTGCAGGGCTGGGGCATGCGTTCGTTGGGCTGGACGAGGCCGAGGTCGAGCGCGATGGCGGCCGACGCGAGCTTCCAGGTCGAGGCGGGGGCGTAGCGCCCAAGGATCGCTTTGTTGAAGAGTGGTCGGTGCGAGTCCTGCAACCAGCCGGCGTAGGTCGCCCGGTCGATCCCCCCCACGAAGAGGTTGGGATCGAAGGACGGCGCCGAGTAGAGGGCCAGGACATTGCCGTCGGCCGGATCGATCGCGACCACGGCCCCCCGCATCGTGTCGGGAAAGATCTCGTGGATGTACTTCTGGAGTTCGAGGTCGATCGACAGCTGGATGACCTCACCCGGGATCGCCGGTCTCGTCTCGATCCCCGCGAAGTCGCCCACGATGCGGCGCCGCGCATCGACTTCGACGTAGCGCACCCCCTTGCGACCCTGGAGAAGGTGTTCGTACTGGCGCTCGATGCCCACACCCTTCCCGACGAACAAACCCTGTTCGTAGTGGTCGGCGGAATAAAAGGGGGAGGCGAGTTCCTCGCCATCGATTTCACCGATGTAGCCCATGAGGTGTCCCACCGCCTCGCCCGCGTTGTAGCGGCGCACCGGCCGACTCTCGATGAACACGCCGGGAAACTCGGCACGTCGCTCCTCGAGAGCGGCCACCTCTTCGTGCGTGGCATCGGCCTTGACGATCACCGCCCCGAGGCCGCGGTTGGCCTCGGCTTCGGCGATCAGGTCGGCCAGATCGAGATCGAGATCGGGTGCCGCCGCCTGAAGTCGCACCAGAGTCGCCGCCATCGAGTCGGGGGGAGCCGGGAGCAGGCTGATCGAGAAACCCGGCACGTTGTCGGCGATGATCTCACCGTTGCGATCGAGCACGGTGCCGCGCGGTGCCGGCAGATCGAGGGGACGCAGCCGATTCGATTCGGCCGTGAGGCGATAGGTGTTCCACCCGAGCACCTGGACCCGGAAGAAGGCGAGCCCCAGCAGCCCGATCAGGGCGGCGAGCACGCCGTGCAGGACCCGAGCGCGTCCTCGACGCGCCAAAGGGTGATTGGTATTCACGCTCCCCCCCCCATCGGCCGTGGGCCGCCGTTCGATCCATTCCCGAAGAGCCGCACCAGGGCGACACCCACCATCGCAACATACGCCGACGCCATCGTGGAATCGACCAGGAGCGCCTGCCCGATCGGCTCGCGCAGCTCCGACGACGTCATGATCCACTGGATCAGGTCACGCACCCACTTGCCCACGAAGAGGTAGGCCGCCGCGAAGGTGAGCGTCTCCCCCACGAAGAGATCGCGCGTTCGTGCGCCCACCGCCCCGACCACCGTCAACGCCATCGTACTCGCCCCGAAGGCGAGGGCGCTCAGGGAGTCCTCGAGCAAGCCCAGACCGAAGCCGGTGGCTGCGGCGGTCCCGATGCGGACCTGCCGTGCCATCGTGAGGAGCCCGAGGGTGGCGAGGTCGGGCACGATGCCGCGCAATCCGAGGCCCACGTGGAGGATGAAGTGCAACACCATCAACAGCGCCGCCGCCGCGACGATCAGGCGGTTCACGGCCCGCCCCCACTCGAGTCGGGCACCGCTCGCATCTGGTCGAGCGAGTCGCGCAGCGCGGCGATTCTGCGCTCCATCCGGCGCAGGGAATCGGCCACGAGCTGCCCACGCGCGCGGCGGTCGGCGCGCGTGCCGCGCTGGTCGTCGGGCCACATCGCCGAGAGGTCGAGCACGGGGGTGGCCCGCGTGGAGTCGCCGGGCTCCCCTGCTCCATTCGCCCCCGGAGTCGCCCCGGCCGGACCGCCGGGAGCACCGTCACCGGAGGGGATCGAGTCCAGACCGCCGATCATCACCACGACCTGCGACATGTCACCGGGCACGACGTACGGCTCGACCCAGTACGAGGTGTTCCACCCGCCCTGCGATTCCGCCACTTCGACGACCCGCCCGATGGGAATCCCCCGCGGGTAGACCCCACCGATGCCCGAGGTCTGGATCCCGGTGCCCGCTTCGAGCTGGACGGCATACGGGGTCGACGCGAGCAGAAGGCGGTCCTCCTCGCGGAACAGGCCGCGGCGCGTCTCGACGAACCCGTAGACCGCACCGTCCTCGCTCATCGCGCTCGCCCGGAAGTCCGGGTTGGTCCAGTCCATCCCGATGCTGCTTCCGTCGCGAACCTCCCGCACCACCCCGGCCAACCCCTCGGGTGTCAGCACGGGCGCCATGGGCGGCACGCCGTCCTCGGTCCCGAGGTTCAGGAGGAAGATGCCTTCCGAGCCCTGGGTCCCGGGTCGAAGCACCTCTCCCGCGATCCACGGCACCTCCAGACGATCGCCGAGGTCGAGGAGGGCGCGCAGCCGATCGTTTTCTTCGGCGAGGGTGGATCGAGCCACGAGCGAGGCGGTGGCCGAGTCGAGGCGCGCCTGGAGCACCCGCACGTCGAGGGTTCGCAGCCGCGTTGCGGCCACCACCCCCTGAAGACCGAGAAACGGCCGCAGCACGGAGCTGCGGAGCGCCGAGGCGATCGTCTCCTGACCGCCCGACGGCAGGTAGCTCAGGATCAAGGCCGCGATGATGAGGCCGGCGGTGACGTAGCGCTGGCGACGCTGGTCCGCGGCGACCGTTCCGGGGGGTACGTAGGGGGGCACCGCCCCGTCAGGTGGTGAGGACGGCCCGGTACTTGTTCAGGTCGTCGAGGATCCGCCCCGCCCCCCGCACCACACAGGTGAGGGGCTCCTCATCCACGTGAATGGGCAGGTTGGTCTCCTGACTCAGGAGCGCATCCAGGCCTCGGATCAGCGCTCCTCCCCCGGTCATGACGATGCCGCGGTCGACGATGTCGGATGCGAGCTCGGGCGGCGTGATCTCGAGCGCCCGGCGCACCGCTTCCACGATCGCCTGGATCGGCTCCTGCACACACTCGCGGATTTCGTGCGAGTGGACGGTGACGGTCTTGGGGATTCCGCTCACCAGGTCCCGCCCCTTCACCTCCATCTCACGCTCATCGCCCTGGTCGTAGGCCGACCCGATCTGGATCTTGATCGCCTCGGCCGTCGGCTCACCGATGAGAAGATTGTAGTTCTTGCGGAGGAAGGTGACGATCGCCGCGTCGAGTTCGTCGCCCCCCACGCGGATCGAGGTGTTGGAGATGATCCCCGACAACGCGATCACCGCGATTTCGGTCGTCCCCCCGCCGATGTCGATCACCATGTTGCCCGTGGGCGTCTCGACCGGCAGCCCCACACCGATCGCCGCGGCCATCGGCTCGTCGACCATGTAGACCGCCTTCGCCCCCGCCGACATGGCGCTCGAGCGTACCGCCCGGCGCTCGAGTTCGGTGATGCCGGAGGGCACTCCCACGACCACGCGGGGCTTGATCCGGAAGATTCTCTTTGCGGTCACCTGCTTGAGGAAATGCCGCAGCATCATCTCCGTCACGTCGACGTCGGCGATGACCCCGTCCTTGAGGGGACGCACGGCTTCGATGCCCTCCGGCGTGCGCCCGAGCATACGTTTCGCCTCGAGTCCGATGCCGGTGATCCGGCTGGTGGCTTTCTCGACGGCCACGACGGAGGGCTCGTTGAGCACGACCCCCTCGCTCTTCACGTAGACCAGTGTGTTGGCCGTGCCCAGGTCGACGGCGATGTCATTCACGGGGACCAGACGCCCCGAATCGAACCAGCGGGCCAAGAGCGTAATTCTCTCGAAGAGGCGGAGATGGGAGGGCCGGTCGAGGCGCGGCGACGAGGGCCTCTACCGAATGGCGGAAACTAGCCCGAGCCCCCATCCGTAGCAAGGATGATGCCCGGAATCCTTAGAATCCACGGTGCAATGCCGGACCCTGCCGATTCGGCAGATCGCCCACCCCCGATCCGGATCACCCTCGACCCGTCGACCCGAATCCCCCCTGCCCGCGCGCGGTGGATCCCACCTCGCCGACCTCTTCCACGGGCAGGGCAACGAATCGGGCGAACACCAACTGCGCCACCCGCTCGCCCCTCGTGATCGAGACCGGCGCCCGCCCGAGGTTGATGAGCGGCACCTTCACCTCACCCCGGTAGTCGGGATCGATGGTGCCGGGGGTGTTGGGCAGGGTGACGCCGTGCTTCACGGCGAGCCCGCTCCGAGGCCGAACCTGGCACTCGAGGTCCATCGGCATCTCGAGGACCAGGCCGGTTCCCACCAGGCGGATGTCGCCCGGCTCCAAGACGAAGTCCGGCTCCGCCGAACGCACGTCGTAGCCGGCCGCGTGAGGTGTGGCGCGCGAGGGCAGCGGCAGATCCGGGTTGTGCTCCAGCCGCTTGAACCGAATCGGTGCGTCGTACGCCATGAATCAGCCGAGCACGGTGGCGACGTCTCGGCTCGACATCCCGAACGCCTCGGCGACCCCCGCGTACACGATGTCGCCGTGCACCACGTTCAGCCCCTTGGCGAGAGCGGGGTCGGCGGCGCAGGCCGCCTTCCAGCCGCGATCCGCCAGGGTCAGAGCGTAGGGCAGCGTCGCGTTGGTCAGCGCCAGTGTGCTGGTCCGTGGCACGCCACCCGGCATGTTGGCCACCGCGTAGTGGATCACTCCATCGACGGTATAAATCGGGTCATCGTGCGTCGTGGGCCGGATCGTCTCGACGCACCCGCCCTGATCGACCGCCACGTCGCAGATGACGGAACCCGGCCGCATCGTCGACAGGTCCTCGCGGCGCACCAGCGACGGCGCCTTCTTGCCCGGGATCAGTACGGCGCCCACGACCAGGTCGGAGTCCTCCAGCTGCTTCCGCACCGCGTAACGCGTGCTGTACAGCAGGTTCACGTTCGCTGGCATCACATCGGAGAGGTAGCGCAGTCGGCTCAGCGAGATGTCCATGATCGAGACGCGAGCGCCGAGGCCCGCCGCCATCTTGGCCGCGTTGACCCCGACGATCCCCCCGCCGAGGATCAACACCTTGCCCGGAAGCACGCCCGGAACGCCACCGAGGAGCACACCCGCCCCGCCCGAGTGTCGCTCCAGGTACTTGGCCCCCTCCTGGATGGCCATCCTCCCCGCCACCTCCGACATCGGCGTCAGAAGCGGGAGTTCGCCCGTGGCGAGTTCCACCGTCTCGTAGGCGAGGGCCACGGCCCCCGAATCGATGACCGCACGCGTCAGCGGTTCGGATGCCGCGAAGTGGAAGTAGGTGAAGAGCAGCTGGCCCTCACGCATACGGGGCCACTCGGGCTCGATGGGCTCCTTGACCTTCATGATCATCTCGGCCCGAGCCCAGACCTCGTCGGCGGTGTCGACGATCTCGACTCCCGCATTCTCGTAGAAGTCGTCGGTGAAGCCACTGGGCAAACCGGCGCCCTGCTCGACGATCAGCTGGTGGCCGTTGTGAGTGAGCGCCTCGGCACCGGCCGGGGTGAGGGCGACGCGATACTCCTCGCGCTTGATCTCCTTGGGGACACCGATCAGCATCTCAACCGTCTCACGGAAAGGGTCGTCGACGCGTGATTCAGAGGCGAATCACCGAAGCCCTAGATTGTACCCTTTCCCGGAGCGGTCGTCACCCTCCTCACGCCACCCCGACCCCTCCTCCGCGAGACCGGTGGGAGTCCCGTCTACGACGCGGCCGGTGTGGGCCCCAGCGACAAGGTGAACTGTCGGTCCGGATCGAAGGCCAGCGCCGCGGCCTCGGCCACATCGTCTCGGGTTACGGCATCGAGCCGGGCCAGCACCTGGTCGAGGCCCTCCCAGGGCTCGTCGTACAGCGCCGAGCCGACGAGGCGGTAGAGGCGCGAACTCGTCGACTCGAGCGACAACATGATCTGCCCCTTCACCTGCTGGCGGGTCTGGGCCAGTTCGGTCTCGGTCAGCCCTCCACTCCGCAGGCGCGCGCACTCTTCGCGGAGCGCGTCGATCGCCTTCTCCTCCCACGCCGGCCGCGTGCCGACGTATACCCCGGCCGTACCGGCCGAGCGGTAGAAGGACTGAAACGAAAAGACGGTGTAGGCCAACCCCAGCTCTTCGCGGATGCGCTGGAACAGTCGCGAACTCATGCCGCCCCCGAACGCCTGCGAGACGAGAACGAGCGCCGTCCGCAGGCGGTGCCGATGGGGCACGGTCGGGGCGCCGACGACGACGTGGGACTGCGCCGTCTCGCGAGGAACCCGTTCGAGGCCATGCCGCGCGTCGTGCTCCGCCGGGGCGATCGGTGCCGGCTCGCCGGCCGGCAGATCCCCGAGATGCCTCTCCACGAGTTCGGCGAACCGATCGTGCTCGACGTTCCCCGCGGCGGCGACGACGATGTTGCGTCCCACGTAGCGCTCGGTGTGCAGGCGCCGCAGGTCGTCGGCGTCGAGCGATTCGACGGTCCCGCGTGTGCCGAGGATCGACTGACCGTACGGGTTCCCTTGCCACATGCGCTCGGCGTGCAGCTCGAACACCAGGTCGTCGGGGGTGTCGTCGACCTGGGCGATCTCTTCGAGCACGACCTGCCGCTCGAGGCTGAGATCGTCTTCGAGCAACAGGGGGAACCGCACCATGTCGGAGACGACGTCGAGCGCTTCGCTCAGATGCTCGTCCAGGACCCGCGCGTGAAAGGCGGTCGCTTCCCTCGATGTGAAGGCGTCGAGGGAGCCTCCCAGCGACTCGAGGGCCAGGGCGATCTCGTGCGCCGTCCGGGACCGGGTCCCCTTGAACACCATGTGCTCCAGCAGGTGCGATTCGCCCATGCGTGCCGGCGGCTCGTGCGCGGCGCCGTGTCGCACCCAGACGCCGGTGGTGACCGAACGCACCGACGGCATGGCCTCGGTGAGCACCTGGATTCCGTTATCGAGTCGGTCTTCGACCACTTCTCCTCTCGGGTGTGCGGCGCGGTCGTCGTTCACGTGGTCGAACCCCGCCGTTCAACGTCCAAAGGGGGACGCGACCGAGTCGGCCACGCCCCCCCTCCTGGATGGATCGGTGCCGGATGGCCTCAGGCGTCGTCGCCCTCACCAGCCTCCGCCGCCTTGGCATCGTCGGCCATGGCCGCCCGACGCGACAACCGAAGCCGGCCCTTCTCGTCGATGGACAAGAGCTTGACCCGAGTGATCTCACCCTTCTTGAGAACATCCTCGGTCTTCTCGACCCGGCCTTCGGCCAGCTCGGAGATGTGGCACAGACCCTCGACGCCCGGAAGGATCTCGATGAAGGCCCCGAAGGTGGTCGTGTTCTTCACGGGTCCTTCGTAGATGCGGCCGACTTCGGGATCCTTCACGATCGCCTCGATCATCTCGCGCGCCCGGGCGGCGCCCTCTCCGCTGACGGCCGCGATCTTCACCAAGCCGGTGTCGTCGACCTCGATGGTCGCACCCGACTCCTCCTGGATCGCACGGATCGTCTTCCCCTTCGGCCCGATGATCTCGCCGATCTTGGAGGGGTTGATCTGCACCGTCGTGATGCGCGGAGCCCACTCCGAAATGTCGCTGCGAGGCTCGGAGAGCGCCTGATCCATCAGGTCGAGGATGTGCATCCGGCCCTTGTGCGCGCGCTCGAGCGCCTCCTTCATGACCTCGTACGTGAGACCGGCGATCTTGATGTCCATCTGGATCGAGGTCACCCCGTCTCGGGTGCCCGCCACCTTGAAGTCCATGTCGCCGAGGGCGTCTTCGAGGCCGAGGATGTCGGTCAGCACCGCCACCCGCTCGCCCTCCTTGATGAGCCCCATCGCTACGCCGGCGCACGGCGCCTTGATCGGCACACCCGCGTCCATCAGAGCGAGCGAGCCCCCGCACACCGTCGCCATCGACGACGATCCGTTGGACTCCAGGACGTCGGAGACCAGGCGAATCGTGTACGGAAAGCTGTCGTACTCGGGGAGCAGCGGCTGGATCGCGCGCTCGGCGAGGTTGCCGTGTCCGATCTCACGCCGCGACGTGCCGCGGAAGGGACGCGCCTCTCCCACCGAGAAGGGCGGGAAATTGTAGTGCAGCATGAACGACTTCGTGACCTCTTCACGGACGTCGATCGAGTCGATCCGCTGCTCGTCGCGCGACGTGCCGAGCGTCGTGACCGCGAGGGCCTGCGTCTGCCCACGCGTGAACAGCGCCGAGCCGTGCGTGCGAGGGAGGATCCCCACCTCGCAGGAGATCGGGCGGATCTCGTCGAGGCTGCGGCCGTCGGCCCGCTCACCCTTGTCGAGGATCTGCTGACGCATCGTGTGCTTCTCGATGCCGCGGAGGATCTCACCCACATCGCCCTCGTGCTCGGCCCAATCGGCGTCGTCTTCACGGAGCTTGGCGATGACGTCTTCCTTCACGGCCGCCATGGCCTGCTGACGCTCCTGCTTGTCGGAGAGGTTGAGCGCCTCCACGACGCGCGACACCGCCAACTCCTCGACCATCGTCTTGAGCGAGGCGTCGGGGGTGACGGGGCTCCACTCCATGTCGGGGACCGAGTGACCCTCGAGCAACTCCTTCTGGATCCCGATGAGCTGCTTGATTCCGTCGTGCGCGAACCGAATGCCCTCGAGCATGTCCTCTTCGGAGACCTCGACGGCTCCGCCCTCGACCATGAGGATGGCCTCGTCGGATCCGGCCACCACCATGTCGACGTCGGAATACTGCAGCTGCTGGAAGGTCGGGTTCCACACCCAGGTACCCTGAATGCGGCCGACCCGGACCGACGCGACGTAGTCGCCGAAGGGGATGCTCGACATGTTCAGCGCGACGCTCGCACCGAGCAGCGCGAGCACGTCGGCGTCGTTCTCCTGATCGGCGCTCAGGATGCTCGCGACGATCTGGGTCTCGTGCATGTAGCCCTTCGGAAACATCGGCCGAAGCGGGCGATCGGTCAGACGGGCGGCGAGAATCTCCTTCTCGCCCGGGCGTCCCTCCCGCTTGAAGAAGCCGCCCGGGATCTTCCCGGCCGCGTACGACTTCTCACGGTACTCGATCGTGAGCGGGAAAAACGGAAGGTGGGTCGGCTTGGACTGGGCCGTGGCGGTGCACAACACCACCGTCTCTCCATACTGGACGAGACACGAACCCCCGGCGAGCTTGGCCATCCGGCCGATCTCGAGAATGAGGGGGCGTCCTGCGAACTGGCGCTCGATGCGCTTCATCATGCGTGCATCCGTATCGTTCTGGCGACACCGTGTGTGCCGCGTTTCGGCGATGTCCGCACGACCGCCCGATTCGGGGCGGCGCGCGGTCGGGACCTAACCGCCCGGGACTCTCCCAGGACGGCGTCGATCGGTCCCTGGCGCGGCCGAACGATGCGGGGAGACGGAGACCGCGCGCGCAGGGCGCGGGATCCGGCATGTCTTCCCGATCGGTCGACGTACGCGAAAGCGGCGGGCGCCCATCCGGGGGCCCGCCGCCGTCCGCTTCGCCTAGTGGCGGAGTCCGAGGTCCTTGATCAGAGCGCGGTAGCGGTCGAGATCACGACTCTTCAGATACTCCAGGAGCCGCCGGCGGCGGCCCACCATCTTCAACAGTCCGCGACGGCTGTGATGGTCGTGCTTGTGTGCGTCGAAATGACTGCGCAAATGGTTGATGCGAGCCGTGAGGAGCGCGATCTGTACGGGCGCGCTGCCCACGTCACCTTCGTGCATCTGGTGCTTCTTGATCACTTCGGATCGGTCGAAACTCATAGTGTCGGCCTCCGCAGGAGTCTGCGCTGCAAGGGAAGCTCGGAGGCGGTCGCCTCTAGCTTGGTCAGCCTGAAATGGTAGCTGAAACCGACTCGGTCCACCACCCCAGGGCGCGCCGAAGCCATTGTCGCCGTTCTGTGACCGAACGGTAGCAGATCGGGGATGGTTCGCCCCGACCGCACCGGTTCTCTTCCGGTTCTGCCCCCCCGTCCCCCTCTCCACTCTTCGACGTGGATCTGGCCAGCGTCACCCTCGCCGCGATCATCCTCCTCGCCATCTTCGACCTCTGGGTCGGTATCGCGAACGACGCGGCCAATTTCCTCAACTCCGCCTTCGGCTCCCGGGTAGCGGCTCGACGCACGGTGCTCCTCGTGGCCGCGATCGGCGTGCTCTTCGGCGCGCTGACCTCGAACGGGCTCATGGAGGTGGCGCGTCGCGGGGTGTTCGACCCGTCGTGGTTCACCGACGAGGCCGGCCTCGTGAACCTGCAGGCGATCCTGGCCATCTACCTGGGCGTCATGGCCGCCGACGTGTTGTTGCTCGACCTGTTCAACTCGATCGGGCTCCCCACCTCCACGACGGTGTCGATCATCTCGGAACTCGTGGGCGCATCGCTGGCGGTCGCCCTGTGGACCACCCCCGGCGGACTCTCCGTGGCCGCTGGCGTCATCAACGTCGGCCCGGTCCTCGGCATCTACACCGGCATCTTCCTCTCGGTCGTCGTCGCGTTCCTCACATCGGCCATCGTGATGTTCGTGGTGCGCCTCATCTACTCGCACGACGTCGGAGCGACCTTCCCGCGTTGGGGGTGGGTGTGGACGGGATTCGCCTTCTCGAGCCTCGCCTACTTCGTGGTCTACAAGGGACTCCGCAGTTCGGGGCTCGTGTCCGAGCCGGCGATGGAGCAGTTGAGCGCCAACCTCGTCCCGGCGCTCGCGGCGGTCTTCGCGATCGCCGCTATCGCCGGGATCGCCCTTCGTCACCGGCCCAGGCAGGTGCTCGGCTTCATCATCCTCGTGGGGACGGGTGCGCTCGGCCTGGCCTTCGCCGGCAACGACCTCGTCAACTTCATCGGGCCGAGTGTCGCCGCCGCGCAGGCGGTACTGCTTCCAAATGTGGATCTGGCTGGGCGTGTCTCGACGCCGTGGTGGGTCCTGGTGCTCGCCGGCTCCGTCATGGTGACCGCCCTCGCCGTATCGCAGAAGTCGAGGCGAGTGCGCGACACCGAGGTCCGCCTCGCCGCGCGCGGAGACTCCGAACAGCGCTTCCGGGGTGGCCCCCTCACCCGCGCGGTCGTATTGATCGCCCGGGGCGTCTTCGCGATCCACCTGCTCCTCCCCGCCGGACTCCGCACCCGGGCCGCACGGAGGACCTCACCACCCGCCGCTCACGGGGGCGAAGCTCCCTACGACCTGCTTCGGGCGAGCGTCAATCTCGTCGTCGCGAGCCTCTTGATCTCGCTCGGTACAGCCAACGGCCTGCCTCTGTCGACGACCTACATCACCTTCATGTGCGCCATGGGAGCCTCGCTCGGCGACCGCGTCTGGAGTCCCGGGAGTGTCGAGGGGCGGGTGGCGGGCATCCTGACCGTGCTCGGGGGCTGGCTGGTGACCGGTTTGATCGCGGCCACCGGCGCCTTCGCGATCGCGACGATCCTCAGCCTCGGCGGAGCCGCAGGTGTCGCGGCGACGCTGGCCCTCGTGCTGATCGGCCTCTGGCGACTGGCCCGGGTCCGCCCGAGCCTCGCACCCGTGGTGGACTGAGGAGGTCGCGGCGACGCTGGCCCTCGTACTGATCGGCCTCTGGCGACTGGCCCGGGTCCGCCCGACCCTCGCACCCGTGGTGGACTGAGGAGGCGCCCCTTCTGCGCACATTGGTGGCCGATTCCGCTCACCGTGGCGGCCCCGTCGAGCGGTCGCGGGGACGCGGACGTGGCCGCCCGGGCCCAGGTGTTCGCCGTATCGTCCACTCCTGCTCGCCGTGTGGAGCCGGGCGCGAGTGTCAACGTCCCGCCGGGGCCGCGAGGCCCCATGGCGCCCCGCCACGACCAGAAGTCTCCACGATGTACCCAGAGCCAGGCACGTTGGCGAGTTTTGGTGGCTATACGACACAAAGGCGCCAAGGTCGGGCCGATGGGCCGCATGGGGCCGAGAAGGGGTCGTATAGCGACCCAAAGGCTCCACCATCCCAATTCTTCCCAGATCGTGGCGCCTTGGGGTCGCTTGCCCCGACGATCGTGGCGCCTTGGGGTCGCTTGCCCCGACGATCGTGGCGCCCTTGGGGTCGCTCGCCCCGACGATCGTGGCGCCCTGGGGTGGCTCGCCCCAACAAGCGAAGTGCGGCGCAGTTCTAGCCCGACTCGGGACCGGCGAAGAGTTCGCGCACCCTGGCGACGTCGAGCCCCATCCGCTCGACGAGTGCGTCCACGGAGCCGAAGGCCACGATCCCGCGGATCCGCTCGATGAAGTCGACGCGCGCCCACCTCCCGTACAAATCGCCCTCGAAGTCCAGCACGTGCAGCTCGATCGATGGCCGCGCATCCGGGAATGTGGGGCGTGGGCCGATGTGGAGTGCGCCCGCATGCACTCCCGACGGGAGGTTGGCGCGGACGGCGTAGACCCCGTGCGGCGGGACGAGCTTCTCGTCCGGCACGGCGCCGAGGTTCGCGGTGGGGAATCCCAGCCCGCGACCCCGCCCGTCGCCCGGCTCCACACGCCCGACGAGCGAGTAGGGCCGGCCGAGCGCAGCCCGTGCGCCGGCGACCTCCCCGCCCGTGACGGCCCGCCGCACCTCGGTCGACGAGACGGCACCCCCGTCGACCGACACCGGGGCCACGACGTCGACGGTGAACCCCCAGTCGACACCGAGCGATCGAAGCGTCTCCGCGTCACCCTCGCGACCGCGACCGAAGCCGTGATCGTATCCGATCACCAGCTCCTTCACGTTCAGGCGCCGCACGAGGATCTCCTCGACGAAGCGGGCCGGCGAGTAGCGCGACAGCGCCTCGGTGAATCGGAGGAAGACCGCGACGTCGATCCCCGAGGCCGCGAGAACCTCACGCTTCTCGCGCGGGGTGCTGAGCAGCCGGGGAGCAAGCTCGGGGCGGACGACCGCGAGCGGGTGGGGGTCGAAGGTAACCAGCACACTCTTCAGCCCCGCCGTCTCCGCGCGCACGCGGATCTCTTCGAGCACCGCCCGATGCCCGCGATGCACGCCGTCGAAGGTCCCCACCGTGACGACCGACCCCTGAGACAGGCCGAACTCGGCCCCGCGTTCCTCCGTCACGACGCACTCACGAACACGCGCCGGGGGTGGAACACACCGTCGTCGGCGCGACCCACGGCGAGCAGTCGTCCCCCCCGCACGACCGCCACGGGATCCACCGACGCCACGCCCGCTCCCGCCAGCTCGACGTCTCGCCCGTGGGACAGCCGGGCCTCGGCGGCTTCGTCGACCTCGAT
>JANQNV010000220.1 GCA_028279425.1 Longimicrobiales bacterium
TTGCCGTAGCTATCGCTACGCCGCGTCGTTCCGCCTCGCCCCCGCGGCGCCTCCGCACCCTCGGCGGTCACCAGACTTTGGCGACACTACACTAGGAGCCAGGGGTGGAGGGCAGCCGAAAGGTGCCCACCGAGTGTACTCCCGTCGTCGGATCCTGCTCGACGCCAACGATGGTCTCACCGTCGATCCATGGGGGAGGAGTACGCAGAAGTGACCCCGGAAGTCGCACGGTCTGAAGGAAGGCCCCGCTGGAGTCGAACACATCGAAGACGGTCTCCGAAGTATCAGCACGCGGCCAGCGGCGAACCCAGAGTCGGTCTCTCTGGTCGAGGTGAACACTCACGATCGCAGGAAGCGTCGCCGGTAGTTCGCCGCGGCGGGCCATGGGCGACATTCCTCGCACGCGGTCGAGTGGCACCGGCACGGAGTCGAGTCGGGCCTGGAAGGCCTCTGCGCTGTCCCGTCGTTCGTCGGGCGGCACCGACTCCGGAGGGACGGAGCGCCGTACCACGGCGATGGTGTCGCCACCCGGTCCCACCGCCACGATCTCGTACCGTTCGCCTTGCGAGAGCCAGACCTCCCCTCGACGAGTGATGTCCCAGGAGGGTCTTGGCTCGAAAGGCACCCGATTGATGCCGGGAACGTTGGCCCCGCCCCGCTCGTTGATCGGGTAGTTGGCGAAGCCCGTCGATTCCGGGTCCGGGAAGTCAGGCACCCCAATCGTGTCCGTGACCGTGCCCGTCGAGTCATGGACCAGATAGAAGTAGCCCCGTCTCTGGAACCCCTCCCAGACGAAGCTTGGGCTGTAGAACCCCGAATGTCCCGCCCTGGCTCGTACGTCCCGATCGGGGTTCGGCGTTCCCCCGGTCAGAGTCCGGACCACCGAGTCCGCGAAGGCCGACTCCGCAGATGGTTCGAAGAACGACACCCGGAAGGCGCCGCGTACGACCAGGCGTCCACTCGGGTCGATATCGAGTCCCAGCAGGGCCCGGAATTCCCCTGGGCCGTCCCCCTCGACTCCCACGGTGCCTACCAGGTCGCCGGCTGCATCGTAGGCTCGCACCGTCGATCCGATCGCATCGGCGACGTAGACCGCACCGCCTGGCCCGAGGGCGACTCCAGCGACCCGGCCGAGCACCTGATCGGATGCGCCGTCCAGCCGTCCGATCCGACTCACCCGGACCGCTTCGACGGTATCGGAGGGGACCGAAGCGGGGGGGCGCAGCGGTTCACAACTCGCCAGTAGCCCGGACGCCAGCACGAGCGCAACGCGCCTCAGCTTCGCGTGCCTGCGCACGTGTCCCGTCGTCCTCATGTCCGAGATCCTGTGTCTCCGGGCTCCAAAGCTCAAGGCGCAGGTCGCGCGTGCGAGGCGTCCCGTTCGATCGTCCCGTGGGGTGTGCACCGAGCCAGCACGTGAGCGGCGTCGTCGGATGCATGCGAGTTGTCGGTGAGCTGGAGGTGTGTGCCGCCTGCTTCTTCGGCGATCACCGTCGCATAGACCTCGGCCTGGACGACGTCGATCACGCGGTCCACGCGACGCTGCGCGTGCAGCCAACCGCTGGCTCGATCGGCGCCCACGATCGCGTAGCCGGACCGGCCCAACTCCAGCTGGAGACAATGATACAGATCGTCCGGCGGCTCGAGCGTGCGCACCAGACGGTTGTTCACGCTGTAGCAGCTCGCCGTAGCCGTTAGAGTGAAGATCAGAAGTCCCTTCTTCGCGAGGCGCATGGGTAGACCGCCTGGGTTGATGGTGGACGTGCAGTCGTTGGGAGCGCAACGAACGTGCCGGGCTGCGGCACAGTGAAGACGCCACGCGCGGTGTCGGGGCGTCCCCTGGGGAGGACGCTCTCGCTTCGTAGACGTCACACTTTCGGCGCGACGCACCGGTACGTACGTTGGCAATGGTCACTGGTTATGCGCCGATCGAGAGACGGTTAAGGGACGCGGACGTGGCCGCGGCTACCCGCGATACGGGTGGCTGGGGCTCGGGAGGGAATCGACATCGTGATTGTTCTGGAGACGGGCCTACCCAAGATCCTGCCACGGTTCGTACGCGGCCTCGTGATCGCCTTTGGCCTCTTCGCGAGTACCAGCGCGTTGTCGGCCCAGGAAGCGCGGGTCGTCTCCGGCATCGTCGTGGATTCGGAGACCGGCGCGCCGGTCGCGGATGCGACGGTCTCGGTCTCCGTCTCGGTGTCGGGCGCGGATCTCTTCGAGACCGTGCTCACCGACGACGAGGGCCGCTTCGAGATCGAGGCGGTCCCGCTCGGGGATCAGCAGCTGGTGCTGCGGCACGTCGCCTACGGCGAGCACACCGAGACACTCGTCGTGGGCCCGTCGGAATCCCTCGAGTTTCGCATCGTGGTATCGACACAGGCGATCGAGTTGGAACCCCTCGAGGTCGAGGTGTCGTCGACCGAGCGCGCGGCGCGTCGTGCCTTCGGGACGGCCACGACCCTCATCGATCGCGAGACGATCGAGGCGTTCCCTCCCTCGGGCGAGGGGCTGCTCCCGCTTCTGCAGGCGAGGGTGCCGGGTCTCAGGGTCGAGAATCAGTGCGTCGAATATCGATTCCAGCAGCATCTGGCGATGATCGACGCCGAGGATCCGGAGAGATCCTTCGTCACCCCCTGCCGGGACGTCACGGTCTACGTCGACGGCATGCCGCGTCCACTCGGCTCCGAGGCTCTGCGTCAGTTGCAGCTCCAGGATGTCGAGAGCCTTCGTCTGCTCTCGCCGGCCGAGGCGGGTGTGCAGTACATGGGGGGCAATCGAGGGGTACTCCTCGTCGAGCTGCGACAGGGCGTCGTGCAGGACACGCCCTATCGGGTCCATCTGAACGGCTTCGGATGGGAGGAGCCGGAGTCCTATCCCTGGTTCCGGACTCTGGGAGGCTCCGCCCTCGGCAACGCGCTGGTGGTCGGACTGGCGACGAATACCCTGCTCGACTGTGAGGAGCGTGAAGCATGGCCGGATCCGGCCCGATGCGGTGGCATGGCCGGGATGTCGGCTGCGCTGTTGACCGGCGCCGTCGCACCGGTGATCGCACGCTTCGTGGGGCGGACCGCGTACTCCGAGGGCCGTACCTATCCCACGCTGCTCACGGCGCTGGCGACGGCGTCGGCCGGATATCTGCTCTACACGCACGGCGAGCGGGAGGGCTCCGACGCACACCGAACCGCGGGCCGGGTGGTGTTGGCCGTGGGGGTGCCGGTGACGATGACGTTTGCCAACCGACTCTTCCGGATGCTGCGCTAGTGTAGTGTCGCCCAAGTCCTGATGCCGTTCGTGCGCGGGGGCATCCACGGGATGCGTCGTTGGAACTCCTTGCCGTAGCTATCGCTACGCCG
>JANQNV010000222.1 GCA_028279425.1 Longimicrobiales bacterium
GTCGATGGTCATCGTCTCCCAGATCTTCTTGCCGGTCTTGGCGTCGATCGAGACCAGGCGTCCGTCGATCGTGGCGATGATCACCATCCCCTTCCAGTAGGCGAGGCCCCGGCTCGAGTCCCACATGATCCGAAGACGGTCGCCTGCGTGCTGGGTCGACTCGGGGTCGTACTCCCAGAGCAGCTCGCCGGTCTTGGCGTCGACGGCGCGGGTCACGCTGTAGCTCCCGGTGAAGTACATCACCCCGTCGACCACCAGCGGTGTGCCGAGCAGCGTGCGGTCTCTGGGCAGGTCGAGGAACCACGCGATTCCCAGGTCCTTCACGTTGTCGCGGTCGATCTGGGTGAGCGGACTGAAGCGCTTCTCGCTGTGGGTCTTCCCGTAGGCGAGCCAGTTGGCGCCGTCGGCCTCGTCGGCGATCGCGGCGTCGTCGACGACGATCTCGCCGAAGACCGCCGGGCAGAGGGCGAGGCTCAGAACGAGAACGAGGGTGTGGGCGCGCACGGCTCCTCCTCGGCCGCGACCGGGCGCGGCCTGTCAACGTGTCGCCCACGAGGGTAGATCGGAAGCGCGACGCTCGGCTACGCCGTCCGTCCCCCGCCCGGGCCTCGTACCCGAGCGATCGTGGCGTACGGGCGCGAGGGCCAGCCCTCAGTCGGCGGCGGCGGTGGTGGCGGTCCGGAGGCTTCGGCGCGCCTGACGGCGGATGTAGTGGTAGAGGCCCTCGACCTCCCGGTCGCTGAGGTCGCGGAAGCGCGGCATCCCGAGCTCCTGACGGCCGTCACGCACCACCCCGAAGAACACCTTCTCGTCGGTGGTGAAGGGGGACGCGCGCAGGTCGGGCGCTTTGCCGCCCGAGACCACACCTCCGCCGTGGCAGATCACGCACACCTCCGAGTAGAGCACCTCGCCCTCGCTCGCGAGGGTCTCGTCGACCTCGAACCCGGCGACGTCGAGGGGGGTCGGGATGAGCGGTGGCGGGGACGGCGGCGTGGCGACCGTCCCGCCGAGGGCGAAGGTGAAGAGACGTCGGGGGTGCGCCTTGTAGGCCCAGCCGTGTTGCGCCGAGAGCTCGCCTCCGATCGCCGGGAGCGCGCCGCCCCACCCCACGAGCAGCGACACGTACTGCACCCCGTCCACCATGTAGGTGATCGGGGGCGCCGAGATCCCGGAGCCGAGGGGGGTCGACCACAACGTCTCGCCGCTGCTCGCGTCATAGGCCAGGAACTCGCCGTCGGCGCGGCCCTGGAACACGAGGTTTCCGGCCGTGGTCATCGTCCCCGGGTTCCAGTTCTCCGGGAGCGGGATGCTCCATGCCTTCTGCTGCTTCACCGGGTTCCAGGCGAGGAGCGCCGCGGAGCCGATGTTGGCGGGGATCGACTCGACAAAGCCGTCGACACCCATCGAGATCCGAAAGCTCGGCGACTTCCAGGCCTTGAGGTCGATCTTCTTGTCGCTGAAGGCGCCGGGCATCTCGATGGTGGGGATGTACGCGAGGCCCGTGTTCGGGTTGTAGGACATGGCGTGCCAGTTGTGCACCCCCACCGGGCCCGGCCAGATCTCTTCCTCACCGTCTTCGTAGCGGGCCCCCGGGGTCTCGACGGGTCGCCCCGTCTCCATGTCGATGTGGGTGGCCCAGGTGACCTTGCCGATCTTTTCGGCGGAGATCAGCCGGCCGTCCTTGCGGTCGATCACGTAGAAGAAGCCGTTCTTGGGCGCGTGCATCAGCGCCTTCACCGTCTCCCCCTCGATCTCGAGGTCCGCCAACACGATGTCCATGTTCGAGTTGTAGTCCCAGGTCTCGCCGGGGACGGTCTGGTAGTGCCACCTGTACTCGCCCGTGTCGGCGTCGAGCGCCACCAGGGAGCAGAGGAAGAGGTTGTCGCCGCCGCCGGGGCTGCGGATCTTGCGGTTCCAGGGCGAGCCGTTGCCCGTG
>JANQNV010000245.1 GCA_028279425.1 Longimicrobiales bacterium
TCCGCCTCAGCGCCCTCGAGGCCGACGCGCCCTGCCCCCGTCCCATTCGAACCGGCTCAGGACGCAGACCTTCATCGTCCACCCCCTTCGCCTCCGCCCGCCCCCGCCCAGCCCGACGAGAGGCTCCCACCCCTCCGGCCGGATCCTCCCACACCATCCTTGCCCCCCTCCATTCCCATCTCCTCCCTTCGCCTCGATCGGGCCCACCCCGTTTGAATTTCCTCGAGCCACAGTGCGCCCGCGGCCATAGCGCCGAAGGCGAGTTGGAAGCGGATCCCGATGTCCACGAAA
Organism: Longimicrobiales bacterium; assembly: GCA_028279425.1. Lineage (GTDB taxonomy): Bacteria > Gemmatimonadota > Gemmatimonadetes > Longimicrobiales > Gaopeijiaceae > Gaopeijia. The sequence goes on from JANQNV010000245.1 coordinate 292, forward strand.
GGAATCGCCACGCCGACGACGAAGAGGACCCGGGCAGCCGTTGCGTCGGTATGCTGAGGGAAGGTTTTGCGCGACACGAGCCCCACTCTTGCGAAGACCGCAGCATCGCCCGTATTGTGGGTGAAAATCACCCACGTCGCGGGTGAAAATCTCACGAACGAGATCGTCCCCTGTCCGCCTACCTTCCCAGGGCACTCGAAGACACCCTGATCGCGCGCTTGGGGTCGTTCCCCGTCGTCGTTCTCACCGGTGCTCGGCAGACCGGCAAGAGCACGCTTGCCCGGCAGCGCGGGGGCACGGATCGACGCTACCGCACACTCGATGACCTCGAGGTACTCGATCAGGCGCGCAACGCCCCGGATGCCCTCGTGGCTCGAGACCGACGAATCACACTGGACGAGGTGCAGCGGGAGCCCGACCTGCTGCGCGCCATCAAACGTGCGGTAGACGAGGGCCGCGAGCCCGGCCGATATCTCCTCACCGGTTCGGCCAACCTCGAACTGATGGGACAGGTGTCCGAAACCCTCGCGGGCCGAGCGGTCTATCTCTCCCTGTATCCGATGACGACGGCCGAGACCCACGGGCTGGGCGGCGCGGGAGGATGGGACGTCCTGCTCGACCGCGACCCATCCAACTGGTCCGAGTTTCTCGGCAATTCGCGACTCCCGGCAGGGTGGCGCTGGGAGCGCCAGGCGCAGCTCGGCGGCTACCCGGAGCCCGCGACGCGCCTCGGCAGCGCCGATGACCGAGGAGCATGGTTCGAGGGGTATTTGCGCACCTACCTCGAGCGCGACCTCCAGCGGCTGTCGTCCATCTCCGACCTCGTCTCGTTCCAGCGCCTGGTGCGGGCCTCGGCTCTGCGGCTCGGTCAGATGATCAACCAGGCCGAGATCGCCCGCGATATAGGGCTTCCCTCGACGACGGTCCAGCGGCACCTCGGCTTGCTCGAGACGTCGTACCAGATCGTCCGACTGCCCCCCTATGCCGTGAACCGCACGAAGCGGCTCGTGAAGAGTCCCAAACTCTATTGGACCGACACGGGGCTCGCCCTGGCGTTGGCGGGCTCCGTCGAGCCCGGAGGTGCCCATCTGGAGAACGTCCTGGTCGGCGACCTTCTTGCGTGGCGAGAAACCCGAGTCCCGCGCCCGGAAGTCCTCTACTGGCGGACCTATGCCGGCGCTGAAGTCGACTTGGTGCTGGAGACCCCCGGCCGGCTCGTGCCGATCGAAGTGAAGTCGGCGACGCGACTCAGAGTGTCCGACGCAAAGCACCTGAGGACCTTCATGGAGGAATACCCGGACCGGACTTCAGCCGCCCTCGTCGTCTACTGCGGCGACGAGACCTACTGGCTGGACGAAGGAATCCTGGCCGTGCCCCTTCGCAACCTGCTCGCTCCGAGGGACGCGGGCGAGGCCTGAGCGCACGCGACTCACCCGTCGTCCGGCCATCGTATCACGTACCTGGACACCTACTGTTCGTCGAGTTCACCGATCCGGACGGAGCCAGCCGCACGGGGAAGGCTCCAGGCCGCGCCAACCAACTGGCGGCCACAGCGACTTCAAGGGGATCGAACGTCTGCCCGATGCGGTGGGCGAGCCCTTCCGACTTGGTATGGTCCTCTACGACGGAGCGCAGGTGATCCCGGTCCGGGAGGGCACGTCTGCAGTCCCGCTGTCCTGGGCGAGCCGACTTTCGTTGTGATGTACCAGGAACTGGGATGCCCTCTATCGGATCCCCGATCCGGAGGCGGTCGAGGTGCGCAGCCGCGGGTGCGGCCTCGGATACCCTGGCCTGCCGAGGTTGACCCCGGCAGGCCATCTCGGCGAAGTTCGCGACTTCGACCGGGCGCCGATGCTCGATATCGCCGAGCGATTCGATCCGCTCGACGGATTCCGAGGTGCGGCCAGAGAGCTGACTTTCTATCTTTCCCCGCGGTTCCGCGACATCAGGCGGGACTTCGAGACACGATAGGAGGAGCCGGGACATGCCCACCCACATGCGGAATCCGTTCCGCGCGCCCCTCATGGCGAGCGCGCTCGTCGTCGCGGCGCTTGCGCTCCCCGCCGCCGTCGAAGCCCAGGGGCTCACGCTCGACCTGACCAGCACCTCCGCCATGGCGCTGGTCGAGGGACGGGATGCCGACCGGATTCGCGACGACAGGACGGCGGCCAGGGAGTTCCGCTCCCGGCTCGAGGCGCGCATCGAGGATCTCCAGGACCACCTCGCCGAGGCGAAGGCCGAAGTCGAGCTCAAGAAGAACGAGATCGAGATCCTCGATACGGAGAAGAACCTCGCCGATCGGCAGAATCGCGACGACGAGAAGGACCGGCTCGACGACGAGAAGAAGTACGAGGAGGCCGTCAAGAAGGTGCTCGAGCGGACCGTAACCTGGCGCGAGCGCGAGATCGAGCTCGCCGAGGCGCAGCGCGAGACCGCCCAGGCGGCGATCCAGGTGCACGAGCGCGAACTGGCACTCGTGCGCGCCGTCGACGAGTTCGCGGCTCTGCAGGGTGCGAATGGTACGGGCTCGCTCGAGCGAGCCGTCCGGCTCGAACGCGACGTCTCGGATCGGGAGAAGGAGTTGCTGGAGAGCCTGCGCGACCGGGCTCGTCGCACGCAGACCGAGTTCGAACGCGAGCGGCGTGTGTACGAGGCGCAGCTCGAGATCCTGCAGGCCCGGAAGGAGCTCCGAGAGATCGAGAGCTGACATGGTGGTGCGATGAAACGTCGACCTGCCACCGCTGCGCTCCTCCTCGCCCTCGGCGCGGCCGCCTGCGGTGGTGACTCGGGCGACTCCGCGACCGACGACGGGACCGTACTCGTCGCGCAGACGGGCACCCTTGGCCCCGGCGATTCGCGTCTCGAAAGCGGCGAGTTCGTCGATCGCTTCGAAGTCGAGGTCGAGGTCGGCCAGGTGCTCGCCGCCGACGTCACCTCCGACGCCTTCGACACCTACGTGGTGATCCGCTCCCCCGGCGGTATCCAGTCCGAGAACGACGACTACGAGGGCGATACGAGTCGCTCCCGGGTGGAAGTGCCCGTCGACGAACCGGGCACGTGGGTGGTGTGGGCCACCTCGTTCGAGCCCGGCGAATCGGGCGAGTACCAGGTCGAGGTACGCGCGATTCAAGGCGGAGCGCAGACCGCGATGGACCCGGGGGTTCGGGTCGAATCCGGGCGCCTCGAGCCGGGAGACGAGGTGCTCGAACGAGGGGAGTACCAGGACGTCTTCACCTTCGATGGCGTGGCGGGTCAAACCGCCCTGCTCGATCTCCGCTCCGGCGACTTCGACACCTACGCGATCCTCGTCTCCCCCTCGGGGCGCACCTTCGAAAACGACGACTTCGAGGGCGACGCGCGCCGCTCGGTGATCTCCGAGGCCCTCGCCGAAACGGGGGAGTACCAGGTCGGCGTCACGAGTTACGCCGCGGGTGAGACCGGATCGTACGCGCTCCGCATCCGGCTGACCGAACGGGAACCCGCCGCGGCCCCGGCTCCCCGCACCGAGTCCGGACGCCTGGCCGCCGGCGACGATACGCTGCGCACCGGCGAATACGCCGACAGCTACACCTTCGAAGGCAGCCCGGGCGAGACCCTGGTCGCGACCCTGACGTCGTCGGAGTTCGACCCCTATCTCATGGTACGCGGACCCGACGCCGACCGGCGCGAGAACGACGACGTGGAGGGCCGCCCCGGCGAGAGCGAAGTCCGGATGACGCTGGCCGAGTCGGGGTCCTACCGCGTGATCGTCACGTCCTACGCCCCGGGCGAGACGGGCGCCTACGCCTTGCGAATCGACCGGGGCACACCGGATCGAGCCGAGCAGCAGCGCCGCGACGTAGCCAACCTTCCCGTGGGATCGTCGGTCCGCTCGGCCCTCGACGAAGACGATGCCCTGCGGGACACGGGCCAGCACCGGGATCTCTACGTCTTCGAAGGGGAGGCGGGGGACGGCGTCTCGGTGCGCATGACGTCGCAGGCCTTCGACACGTACGTGCAGATCGTCACGCCCAGCGGAGAGGTGATCGACAACGACGACTGGCAAGGAAGCCTCGAGGAGTCCCGCATCGATTTGGCGCTGCCGGCAACCGGTCGCTATCGGCTGGTGGCCACCTCGTATCGGGCCCGCGACACGGGGGGGTACGAGCTCGAGGAATCGCCGGCCGGCGTCGGAGGGCCCACGGCCGTCGCCGCCGGTGATGGCCGCGTGATGGGCGTCTTCGTGGGCATCAGCGACTACGGGGGCCGCGCGAGCGATCTCGCCTACACGGCCGACGACGCCCACACCCTGGCGCGCGCCCTGGAAACCGGCGCCGGGATGCGGCCCGAAGATGCCGTGATTCTCACCGACCGGGACGCCACCCTCGCCAACGTCCAGGCGGCGGTGCGGGAGGTGGGCGCACGGGCGGGTCCCGACGATCTCTTCGTCTTCTTCTACTCGGGACACGGAGGCCGGGTGGACCGGGGCGGTCCGCAGATCACCGACCCCGACGCCGTCGACGAGACCCTGGAGTTCTTCGACGCGGCCCTCACGGACGACGACTTCTCTTCGCTACTCGCCGAAATCGATCCAGGCATCGCCATGCTCGTGTTGGACGCCTGCTTCAGCGGCGGGTTTTCGAAGGACGTCGTGTCGGTGCCCGGTCGCATCGGCTTCTTCTCGTCCGAAGAAGACGTCACCTCGTCGGTGGCGACCAAGTTCAGGGCCGGCGGCTACCTGTCGCACTTCATGGCCGACGCCGTGGCGGACCGTCTGGCCGACGCCGATGGCGACTCCCGGATCTCGGCGATCGAACTGAGCCAGTACCTGTACGAACGGTACCGCGCCGACGTGAAGTCCAGCGGACCCGAGGACTACGTCCGCACCGGCGGTCCCCAGACCGGATACCAACACCTCGTGATCGATCGGGGCAGCATCCGGCCGGACCAGGTGCTGTTCCGGTAGCATCACGGCCCGGCGCCGCCGAGGGCGACCGGGTGAGACACGAACTACGGGTGGAGGAACACCGATGAGCCATGTTGCACTGCAGGGCCACATCCGAAACCTGAACGACCTCAAGGCCGCCATCGACGCCACTCGGCGGCACATTCGCCTTCTGCGCGGTACCCAGGCGAACTTCGACGCCCGCGACCTCTTGCGGATGGTGGGCGAGTTCGAGGCCGAGCGGCGTCAGATGGAGATGGCCCTTGCGGGCATCCGGGCGCAGGCCCAGTCGGCCAAGCGTCAGGCGGGCAGGAGCGGTCCAGGGATGGCCCGCGGGGGGAACCTGGGCATCGAGGTCCAGGGTCTTCTGGGGCACGTCAGCCGTTCCATGAACGATCTCCTGACCGACCTTCGAGCGCTGAACGCCGAACAACTGGCGCGCATGAAGGACCCGACTCGGACGCCCTCGGGGGCTCCCGACGATGCCTTCGAGGTACTCTGGACCCTCATCGACGCGTTCTTCGACATCTCCGGGAAGATTCGAGGGAGGAAGGGCCCCCGCCCGAAACGGTCGTAGGGCCGATCCGTTCAGCCCCCCAATCCACCCCCCTCGAGCTCGCGGTACCACGCCCCGATGGCACGCGCCGGGAAGGCGGCCCCGAATACGAACCACTCGTCGAACGGCGCCGGAAGCTCGAGCGTCGCGGCGGCCTCGTCGATCATCCGCCCCGCCGCGAAGGCGTCGCGTGCGTGCGCCTCGACTTGGTCCAGAAACCGCGTGTAGAGCTCGAGGGCGCTCGGATCCGCGAGCGGCCCGTGCCCCGGCACGTACGTGGTGGCTCGCTCGCGGGTGAGCGCACGAACAGCGGCGTTGAGGCGAGACGGGCGGGTGTCGACGTAGTTCGGAAAGTACCGGTGCCACACCAGATCTCCGCCGAACACCACCGAGGGGTCCTCGATTTCGACGGTCACGTCCGAGGCGGTGTGCCCGGCGCGCGGCACGATCCGAACGACGCGCCCTCCGAGATCGAGCCGCGTCTCCTCCTCGGCCGGCAGCACGGTGACGCGCTCCAGCGCCTCCAGGAGCGCCGCGGACTCCGATCTCGTCGCCTGGGCACGCACACCCTCGAGCGTGAGGACCGTGAGGCGGGGCTCGGGCGGGCCGTCGAGGGAGGCCAGCCCGGGCAACCCGGCGACGTGATCGCCGTGGAGGTGCGTGACCACGACCTGATCCGGCCACCGGCCCGTGAGTCTGCGCGCCTGCTCGGCCATCCAGACAGCTCCGGTAGGCGAACCGAAGGCTTCGACGAGCGCCACCCCGGCGTTGCCGCGGATGATGCCACCGTTGCACAGCGTGCGGCGATCCTCGATCGGGGTCGACACCAGCGCCCAGATGCCGTCCGCCACCTCTTCGAGACGTCCCCAGGGCTCTTGCTGGACGATTCGCGACTCGGGCTCGGCGGCGAACAGATCCGGCCCGAGCCACCCCGTCGCCTCCAGCACGGCGAGTTGGGCGAAGCACCCACCGGCGCGCGCAAGGAAGGTGCGGCGGTCGCAGCCACAGCCGCCATCCCTGGGGATCGGGGTAAGGGCGGAGAGGTTCACGCGACGCCGGCGTCAGTTCTGCTTGGTGACCGTCACGACACCCTGGGCCGATCCACCCCCGGGAAACTCGACCGTGAAGGAACCGCTGTGCTCCGTCGTGCTGTTCGTGCCCGTGTAGGTCCAGGCGCTGCAGCACGCCGCCGGGACCGACTCGCTCTGCAGATCGAATGCGCCCAGCGCGAGTTCGAACGCCACCCGGCCGTGTAGGGGCGCGTTGTAATCGACGACCATCGTCGTGGGCATCAACGTGCCCAGGATCGTCATGGGAAGCGGATTCAGCTGGCCGAACACGAAACCGTCGACGTCGAGTACCATCACCGCACTCAACGTCTCGATGTCGATCGTGATCGTGGCATTGATGGCGTCGCTCGAGGCGAACGACGTGTTGGTCCAGGTGCCAGACCAGGTGCCGGCGAGCTGGGTCCAGTCGATCGTGACGGTCAGAGCGACCGATCCCTGCACACCGTCGACCTCGGCCGTGAGGTTCACCACACCCGGAGCAACCGCCGTGACCACACCGTCGGACGCCACCGTCGCCACGCTCTCGTCGGAGCTCGACCACGTCACCGCTCGATCGACGACCGCACCAACGGCGTTCCGGACCACGGCGCTCACCGCTGCCGTCCCCCCCTCCACCACGCCGGCGACGTTGGCGGCGACCTCGATGGTGCTCACGGGGTTCGTGACCGTCACGGTCGCCGTTCCGTCTACCCCGTCGGCCGTGGCTCGGACCGTGGTCTGCCCCTCGGCCACGGCGGTGAGGCCTCCTTCCTGATCGACGGCCACCAGGGTCGGGTCGTCACTGGTCCAGGTCACCTCCCGATCCAGGGCTGTCCCGTCTCCGGCCCGGGGCGTGGCTTCGAGGTTCGCGGCCTGTCCGACGATCAAATCCACGTCATCGGGTTCCACCGCCACCTCGGCGACGACCCGCCGAACGTCGACCGTCACGCTTCGGCTCACCCCCTCCACCGCGGCGGTGATCACGGTCGTCCCGGTTGCGACGCCCGTGACCACTCCGTCGACGTCGACCGACGCCACGGCGGCATCGGCGCTCTCCCACTGCACCGACCGGTCCGGTAGCTCGAGCCCCAGCGCCGACGTGGGTCGGGCCACCAACGCCAGCGTCGCCCCGGGCTCCACGGTGGCGGGGTCGGGCGCGATCGTCAGGGAGGCCACCGGCGCAGCCACGACGCCGTAGACGCTGAACCCGGTGAGCGATGCGGACACCGAGTTGTCGGTCGTGTTCACCGAGGATCCGTCGACCCGCTGCCACGCTCCTGCCAGAGCCCGGTACACGCCCAACTCGCCGCTGCGCACGCCGCCCGGCAACGCGGACGGGTCGTAGGTCAGCCGCAACGTGACGGGCGACGCGAACGAGGTGCCCTCGGGTCCCAGATCCCAGGCGGCGCCGGGCACGGCCAGGGGGCCACCGGGCCCCGCGCTGGGCGAGACGGTGACCCGCAGGTCGCCGCCCACCGCGCCCGAGGGAACCACCAGTCGCACGGCCCCGCTCTCGAACGACAGGGTGCCACCCGCCGGTCCCACCACGTCGTCGGAGGGATCGGGGCTTGCAGGCTCCTCATCACCGCAGGCTCCCACCACGAGGAGCGAACTCAGGAGGAGCAGCGGCGCGAGTCGGCGGAGGGCCGTGGGCATGGCAGCGATGTCGTGGAGGGAGGGAGGAGAGCGGTTCATCATGCGGGGCTCAAGCACGTCGCATCAAGTCCATCGTGAAGGCGACCGTCCACCATCTGCGTGACCCGGTCGGCCCGGCTCCGCAGTCGATCGTCGTGACTCACGACCAACACGCCGGTGGCTCCGCCCTGTGCCGCGTCGCAGAGCGCGTCCATGACGCGGTTCCCAGCCACAGCGTCGAGGCTGCCGGTCGGCTCATCGGCGAGGAGCACTGGTGGGTCCAGGGCCAGCGCCCGGGCGACTGCGACGCGCTGACGCTCCCCGGCGCTGAGCACGGTAGGTCGGGCCTCGGCGCGGCCGTCCAGGCCGAACCTCTCGAGCAGGGTCCGGCTTCGCTTGCGCGCCTCCCGTTGATCCCACCGGGCCAGGCTCAAGGGTAGCTCGACGTTCTCGGCCACGGTGAGAGCATCGAGGAGGTGGAAGCTCTGGAACACGAGGCCCACGTGACGCAGGCGGAAGTCGGGGAGCCCCCGCTCTCCCAGTGCGACGAGGTCGACCCCGGCCACCTCGATCCGTCCGGCGTCCGGCGTCACGATCCCCCCCAGGAGAGACAGCAACGTGGTCTTCCCGCTGCCGCTGGGTCCCTGGATCAGGAGCACCTCGCCCGGGTCGAGATCCAAGGAGGCGTCGCGGACGGCCTCCACCCACGAGCCGTCCCCGTCGCGGAATCGCCGCCGCAGCGCACGGGCCCGGACGAGGCCGCTCACGGTCGAAACACCTCGCCCGGATGCACACGGCGCAGTCGACGGATCGGCAGTAGTGCGGCCAGCCCCCCCAGGACGACCGCGCCGAAGACCGTCGCCGCCGCCGTGCCGGGGCCGAGGGCGGCCGGGAGATCGGGCACGGCGAGACGCAAGACCGGGAGGGCGAGCCCGTAGATGGCGAACCCGACGAGGATCCCCCCGCCCACGACCAACAACGCCTGCCGGAGCACGAGGCGTTCCACCCACCCCTGTCGCGCACCCACCGCCTTCACCAGGGCGTAGTCCGACCTTCGTTCGAGGGCCGCCCCGTACAAGAGGAGTGTCAGCACCACGGCGCCCGACACCGCACCGAACCCCGTCACGGCTCCGAGAAGCGGCATGACGCCGGAGTCCATCTCCTCGAGGTTGTTGCCGACGAACTCGTCGGCTGTGAAGGTGTTGAGTTCGTCGAAACGGCGACGAAGCGTGTCGGTCACGACCCCGGGTGTGACCCCCGGTTGGGGCTCGATGAGGAAGTAGCTGACGATGTCTTCGAATCCGAGGAGCGCCTGGGCATCGGCCAAGGTGGCGAAACCGAACGACGTGACCACCGCGTTGGTCCCGGTGGTGAGCCCCGCGATACGGAAACGAAGCCTCTGAATCCCGAGGGAGTCGCCCACCACCAAGCCGTGTCGACGGGCGAGTCCGCGGTCCAGCAGGAGTTCGCCCGGCGCCGGAGTGGCCCGACCCTCGACCACCTCGGGCCGGGTCATCGGCTCGTTGGGGTCGATCCCCAGGACGAAGAAGGTGACCTGTTGATCCGCCACCGTCGTGCTCGCGATGACCCGGAGAAGGGGCGCGGCCCGCATGACCCCCGGTGCCGTCTCCAGCCCCACGCCGAGGTCGGCCTGAAGGTAGGACACACTTCGGACGAGATTGCGCGAATTCGGGTGCATCACCCACGCTGCGGCGGGACGCGAGGCCACCCAGGCGTTGCCTTCGGTCCTGGCGCCGTCGTACACGGCGAAAAGAAGGAGGGGGAGCGCCACCGCCACGCCGACACCCACGACCGTCACGCCGGTCCGCACCGAGTCGCGGCGGAGCAGGCGACGAGCGACGGGAAGCCGATGGCGCATTCCGTGTCCCCGTCGCTGCCGACTATCGGCGCCGTGTGGTGGTGTCGACGAGACTGTCACAACGGCTCCGGCTCACACGCGCTCCCGTCGAGTGGCGACCCCGCCAGGGAGGCCTCCGGCGAGGGTAGGGTGGTCGGGCTGAGCGTGCAACCGATCGTTGACGAGCGCGCTGCACCCAGGCGGCCGATCGAGGCACTTCGCTTCGAGTAGTGCCGAGAGGTCGCTTTGCCTGATCCTCCTCACCTCGGGGGGCAAGGTGATAGCATGGAGGTCGACGGGGCTGGACAGGAACGACGGTGGAGCCGTATCGATGATCACGAAGCCGATGGACAGGCTGCTGCGCACGGCCGCGGCCATGGCGTTGGCGATGGCCGTGACCGGATGCGGCAACGCCGATGGGCCCGACGCTTCTCCGGGTGACGAGCCGGGGCCGGAGGCGCAGCTGCCCCGCATCGAGGGTCTCGCCCCCGAGTTCGAGGACCTCGTCCCCGCGGGTGCCCAGGTCGAGGTCTTGTCCGAGGGCCATGCGTGGACCGAGGGGCCCGTGTGGGTCGAGGCGCTCGCCGGCCTCCTATACTCGGATATCCCACGCAACGCGATCTACCTGTATCGAGACGGCGAGGGCGCCCGCGCCTGGCTCGAACCGGACGCCTCCGGCCAGGGTGGCTCGGGTGCCTCGAACGGCCTGATCCTCGACGCGAACGGCGCGCTACTCCTCGCCCAGCACGGCGACCGTCGGCTGGCGCGGCTCGAGGCGGCGTGGGACGCCCCCCGGCCCACCTTCACGTCGCTCGTGACGGCGTTCGAAGGACTCCGTTTCAACTCTCCGAACGACCTCGTCCAGGGCCCCAACGGGGACCTCTACTTCACCGATCCCCCGTACGGCCTCGCGGGGGGTGACGACGACCCGGCAAAGGAGCTGGAGATCAACGGGGTCTACCGGCTCCCGGCCTCCGGGGCCCTCGAGTTGATCGACGACCGTCTGGTGCGACCGAACGGCGTAGCACTCTCCCCGGATGCGCGCACTCTGTACGTGGCCAGCTCGGACTCGAGCCAACCCCACGTGTTCGCCTACGCGGTCGGCGACGACGGCGCGGTGGGAGACCGCCGGGTCTTCGCGGACACTCGCGGCGACGGCATGGCCGTGGATCGCCAGGGGAATCTCTACGTCACCGAGCCTGAGACCGGCGTCTTCGTCTTCGACCCCGCCGGCCGCCACCTCGGCTCCATCCTCACGGGCCAGCGCACGTCGAACGTGGCGTGGGGCGACGACGGCTCCGTGCTCTACATCACGGCCGCGTCGTATCTGATGCGGGTGCGTGTGAACGCGATCGGTTCGGGGTTCTGAGGGTCGCGGCCCGCCCTCAACGCCCTCGTGCGGTGAGCCGGTCGAGCCGGCGCGGGTGGTCTCTCGCGGGGCTGCCGGCGGCGCTGCGGCAACGAGGACGCATCGCGGGTAGCGGCGAGCCGCCGCCGTCCGGCCATGTGCTCCGCTGCGGGGGGTGACGTCCCCGCCCAATTCGCCGATCATCGAAGTCGACGACACCGCCCGGGGGATCAGACGATGAACGAGCCGACGAACGAGCCGATGAACGAGCCGCTGGACGCGATCGAGGTCCGGGTGCTCGGATGCTTGATGGAGAAGCAGCTCTCGACGCCCGACAACTATCCGCTCACGCTCAAGGCGCTCACCGCCGCGTGCAATCAGACGTCGAGCCGCGACCCGGTCATGACGCTCGGCGAGGAGCAGGTGACCCGGGGGCTGGACCGACTCGCGAAGCGCTCGTTCGCGCGGGGCATCCACCCGAACCACGGCCGCGTCATGCGGTACCGTCAGGAGATCGGCGAGACGCTCCACCTGCACCCGCCGGAACGGGCCATTCTGTCGGTCTTGATGCTGCGGGGCCCTCAGACGCCCGGGGAAATCCGGACGCGCACGGCGAGGGTGGCGGAGTTCGTCGATCCGAGCCACGTCGAGATCGTTCTCGATTCTCTCGCCGAGTTGGATCCGCCGCTCGTCACGGTCCTACCCCGGCGCCCGGGACAGAAGGAGGTGCGCTACACACACCTGCTGGCCGGTGCGCCGTCCTCGGACGCCCAAGACGGACCGGATGCCGCACCCTCGCGCGAGGCGCGAAGCCGAGGCGACGAGGCGGTGAACCGCGCCGGAACCGAGCCGGGCGACCGCATCTCGGCCCTCGAGGCCGAGATCGCTTCGCTGCGCGACGACGTGGCCGACCTGAGGGCACAGCTGCAGGCGTTTCAGCGGCAGTTCGAGTGAGGTTCGTCGGGCCGTTTCTACGGCGCGAGACACTCCACCTCGTACCCGCGTCGCGCTGGATCCGCCGTGCAGACCGGCACCCCCTCGAGTTGCGCCTGGGCCACGATCATGCGGTCGAAGGGATCGCGGTGGAGGCGCGACGGGGGTTCCGCCGCGGGCGATCACGATTTCTTCTCCTGCCGCCACCCGGCGCAGCAGCTTCGAGAAATGGGTTTTCGCGTCACGTACGTTGACCGTAGCCTGCCAAAGTGTGGACGAAGCAGGGGACGAAGTGAAGCGCGGTAACCGGCGCGCGAGCAGGGCGAGATCGGCCCCTCAGCCTCCGCCGAGGGTCTCCAGCAGGCGAGCGTTGTCCGGCACGTCGAGGAAGGTGTCCCACTCGAGGAAGTAGCCCTCGTTGTCGTAGGCCACGAAGGTGCGGACGCGTCCGGACTCGTCGCCGATCTCCGCAGACCTCGTCTCGAGCCCCTGCTCGCGGATCCGCTCGACCCACCCGTCGATGTCGCTGGTGAGGAAGGAGAGCGTCACCCCCTTCTCTTCCGTAGCCTCATGGAGGCCCCGAGCCCCGTCGACGAGTCCGACGAAACCGGTCTCCGATGCCTGGTAGACCTTGGCCCAGCCCTGATCCACGAGGAGGTCGACCCCGAGCAGGCGCTCCCAGAAGGCCTCGTTCGGTGGGAGCGCCTCGTAGTAGAGCCAGAAGACGGTGCCCTGGATGGTGAGACCGTGGGCGGTGGTGATCGGCGCGACGCGGTCGAGGATCGGCATGAGGTCGACGTTCTCCTCGTGCGGATTGAAGCGCTCGACCTCCAGGAAGTACCCCTCCGGATCGATCGCGACGAAGCCGTCGTGCGCCTGCCCCTCGCGGTAGTTGAAGCCCGCCCGCATCTCGACACCCTGTTCGGACAGGTACTGCCACCACTCCTCGACCTGCTCCGTGACGATGGCGAGGGTGACGCTCTTCGGTTCGTCGGCGGAGTGCATTCCCTCCGCCTCGTCCACGAGAGTCAGGTACGAGGCCTCGGCGATGCGGAGGATCTTGGCGAAGCCGAAGTCGGCGACGGTCTCGAGACCCATGACCTCGGTGTAGAAGGCCCAGGCGGCATCGAGGTCGCGGTAGTAGTAGAAGGCGTTCGTGGCCATAAGGTCGGGTGCTCCCGAGGACGCCACGCCGGGGTCGACGGTCTCGTCGCCCACGACCACGGCTTCCTCGGCCGGGACGGAGTCCGATGGCCCGCAGGCGGCAACCGCCGCGAGAAGCATCGCGAGGATCCCGGGGATGGTCGGGGGCCGCGAGGTCGAGCGGGGTGCCGGACGGATGATGGGACGCATGGTGGGATGCATGGTGGTGGGATCCGGGGTCAGGGGAGCGCTCCTCCTTGCGAAAGTACGACCCGAAGCGGACTCTCGCCTTCGACCTGACACGAACCTCCTGCGCGGGAGTGTGTGGTGAGACCGACTCTGGTGATCTCCCGGCGAGACTTCGCCCGGTGGGTGGCGCTGAGCTCCATCACGGCGGCCGTGCCCGCGTGTGCGCGTGACCCGGAGCGCGACGAGGCGCACGGGGTCGACGGGGTCGACGGGCGCGCCCTCGACCCGGTCGAACTCGAGGCCCGCATTGCGCGGCTGCGCGGCGATGGGAATCCCACACTGCTCGACGGCGTTCGGGTGCCGATGCGCGACGGGATCACCCTCGCGACCGATGTGTGGCTTCCCTCGCGGGGTGGGACCCCGCTCGACGGTCCGTTCCCCGTCGTGCTCGAACGTACGCCGTACGGCCGCAACCGCCCCTCGCGTTCCGAGCGCTCGCGGGCGGCGCCCGAAGAGGCCGAGAGTCGGGCCGAGGTCGCCGCTCGCTTCACCGCGCGCGGCTTCGTCGTCGTCTACCAGGATTGCCGCGGCCGGTACGACTCGGAGGGGGAGTACGAGAAGTACGTCGACGACGCCGACGACGGCTTCGACTGCTGCGCCTGGATCGTCGAGCAGCCGTGGTGCGACGGTCGGATCGGCACCAAGGGCCTCTCGTACGCCGCCCATACGCAGGCCGCCCTCGCCTCGGTCGCCGCACCCGGTCTCGCGTCGATGTTCCTCGACTCCGGGGGGTTCGCCAACGCCTTCCAGGGAGGGATCCGACAGGGGGGCGCCTTCGAACTCAAGCAGGCCACGTGGGCCCACCGCAACGCGCTCGTGGCGCCCGAGGTCCTGGCCGATCCCGAGGCGAAGGCCGCCCTCGAAGCCGTCGATCTGCACGCCTGGTTCGCTCGCATGCCGTGGGCCCCGGGCGACTCTCCCGTCAGCGCCGCACCCGACTACGAGGCCTACCTCTTCGAGCAGTGGCGCGCCGGGACGTTCGACGACTATTGGAAGGTGCCGGGCTTGTGGGCGGAGGGCTTCCACGACGTCTGGCCCGACGTGCCGATGGTCCACATGTCGTCGTGGTACGACCCGTATCCGCGCACCGCGGTCGACAACTACGGGGGACTGCGCCGCGCCGGGAAGAGCGACGTACGGCTGATCCTCGGGCCGTGGACCCATGGGGATCGGTCGTTGACCTACGCGGGCGAGGTCGACTTCGGGGCCGATGCAGTGATCGATGGACAGGGGGCTCCCGACTTCTGGGAGCTGCGCCTACGCTGGTTCGAGCACACCCTGCACGGACTCGCCAACGGCGTCGAATCCGGGCCGCGCGTGCGCTACTTCGTGATGGGCGGTGGACCCGGGGACCGCGACACGGCGGGGCGCCTTCGACACGGAGGTCGGTGGCGCACGGCCGACGATTGGCCGATCCCCGGCGCGGAGATCCGCCGCTTCCACCTGCGGGCCGACGGGGCGCTCACCGAGGCGGCACCCGAGGCCCCCGCCACCCTCGCGTGGACGCACGACCCCCGCGACCCGGTGCCGAGCATCGGCGGTGCGATCACCTCGGGTCGACCGATCATGGAGGGCGGCGCCTACGATCAGGTCGAAGGACCCGAGTTCTACGGATCCACCGTCATGGGACGCCCGCTCGCCGAGCGAGACGACGTCGTGGCGTTCCGGAGTCCCCCGCTCGAGCGTGCGGTCGAGGTCACGGGTCCCATCGAGGTCGAGCTCTGGGTGGCCTCCGACGCGCCCGACACCGACGTCACGATCAAGCTCGTCGACGAGTACCCGCCCTCCGAAGCGCTCCCGGAGGGCTTCGCGATGGTCCTCACCGACGGCATCCTCCGGCTGCGCTACCGGGACTCCTACGAGTCCCCGTCGCTGCTCGAGCCCGGCCAGGTGTACCGGATCCGTGTGAAGGCGTTTCCGACCTCCAACCTCTTCGCGGTGGGACACCGGATGCGCCTCGACATCGCGTCGAGCAACTTCCCGAAGTACGACCTGAACTTTGGTACGGGCGAGCCCGAGGGAGCGGCGACGGGGGTACGCACCGCGCGGAACACCCTGCACCTCGCCCCGGACCGTCCCGCGGCCCTGCTGCTGCCGATCGTGCCGTCGTGAGGTCGCGGGCGGCCCTCCGTCCGTTCGCATGTCGCCTCCGCGGTGCGTTTCGCCTCATCGGTGCGCGCCGTCGTGGCCCCGCGAGGCGGCGGAGCCTGCGCGCCGCGAGCGCGGCCGCGCTCGTCGCCGCCGTCGCAGTCGCGTCGTGCTCGCCACCGGAGCGGGCGGCGACCACGGA